>JAJZWV010000078.1 GCA_021846505.1 Bacillota bacterium | reverse complement strand
GGTCGGGAGGAGGGCCGTGCCGAAGGTCGGGAGGAGGGCCGTGCCGAAGGTCGGGAGGAGGGCCGTGCCGAAGGTCGGGAGGAGGGCCGTGCCGAAGGTCGGGAGGAGGGCCGTGCCGAAGGTCGGGAGGAGGGCCGTGCCGAAGGTCGGGGAGAAGGCCAGGAAAAGGCAACCCGAGTCGTCGCTCAAGCCATGCTGGCGGACGGGCTGCCCGTAGCCCGAGTGGCCAAGATCACGGGCCTGTCGCTAGCCGAGGTTCAAGCGCTGCCTCATGAGTGACGCCACGGTCAGGCATCCATATGCGGGGGGCCGTTTGGAGTCGCCGGCGGAGCCAGTCTGCTACGCGGACGAGTTGCGCTACTTGTGGGAAGCTCGGGAAAAATGGGAGCGCGACCTCATTTCCATGCGCGCCGACGGCTTGGAGGAGGGTCGCGCGGAAGGTCGGGAAGAGGGCCGTGCCGAAGGTCGGGAGGAGGGCCGTGCCGAAGGTCGGGGAGAAGGCCAGGAAGAGGCAACCCGAGTCGTCGCTCAAGCCATGCTGGCGGACGGGCTGCCCGTAGCCCGAGTGGCCAAGATCACGGGCCTGTCGCTAGCCGAGGTTCAAGCGCTGCCTCATGAGTGACGCCACGGTCAGCCATCCATATGCGGGGGGCCGTTTGGAGTCGCCGGCGGAGCCAGTCTGGTACGCGGACGAGTTGCGCTACTTGTGGGAAGCTCGGGAAAAATGGGAGCGCGACCTCATTTCCCTGCGCGCCGAAGGCTGGGAGCCGGTCTAGCGGGCCCGCGCTCGGCGCATCCTGGCCGATGGGGTATCTCCTGCCACCGCAGCTGATATCACCGATTTGCCTCTCGCCGAGGTTGAGCTGACCGGCTTCGGTTCGCCCTGCTGCCTTTCGGCAATTGGGAACCCAACGCCCCCCAGCCGCTTCTACGCCAGCCGGCGCAGAGCGGGCAACCCTGCGGGGCTGGCTCTACTAGCTTCCAAAGCGCCAACCAGGCGGCCTCCTGAACCGCCCCGCTGCCTCGCCAAGCGGCAGGTTGGGGTGCACCGGCCGATGCACCCCACCCCGTCTCCAGCTGCTACTCGGTGCGCAGGGCGTCCACGGGCATCAGCCGTCCGGCGCGCATGGCCGGCAGCACGCCAAACACGCCGCCCACCATCATGGGAAACACCAGAGCCAGCACCACGGAACTTACCGAAAGGCCGCCCGGGAACCCGGCCAAGTCCGGCCACGATTCCGCTCGCGACGGCCGAAGGCGCCACGCCCACGGCTTCGCCCAGCAGAGCCAGCAGCACCGAGCGCACCCCCATCGCCTTCCGAATGCCGATTACGCGAAAGCGCTCAGTCACGGTGACCAGCATGATGTTCACAATCCCAATGTCCGCCACCAGCAGCGAGATGGCAGCCAGGCCAGCCAAAAACGTGGTGATGGTGGACACGGTCGACACGAGCTGGCTTTCCTCGGTGACCGAGAAGTTTTTGGACGGGTGCCGCGCCGTCATGACATGGGTCACGGTGGCAGCAGCCGCCCCCACGGTTTGGGTGCTGCTGGCTTGCACCACGACAGACACCACCGTCGACAGCCCGGCCAACTTAAGGCCGGCGGCCACCGGCACAAACACTTCGCGGTTCGGCTCCAGCGCCGCGATGCCGGAGCCTTTCTTCAAGAGGCCCTCCACCGGGTAGCCGTCGCGGCCGACATATACCGTGCGGCCCATGGCGTTGGCCACCTGCGGGAACAGGGTATGAGCGGCGGCGTAGCCCAGCACCAGGCCCGACCCGCTGAAGCGCCCGTGGAGGAACGGAATCTGCTCCATCTGAAAGTACGACGCCTGCCTCCTCGCCAGCGGCACCCTGGACGCGGCGCTGGGTGCAGTGCCCACCGTGACCGGGATGTCCGCCACGGCCGACACCCGCCGCGCCGGCAACGGCATGGGCATCTTCCAGCGTGAGCGTGCTGGGGGCCAACCCCGGCACACCGCCAAAGCGCGAGTGCGTGTGGCCGCCGCTGCCGGGGTTGGCCAGCGCTGCCGTGATCGTGATGATGGGGGCGCCCACCTGAGCAAATTGCCCCTGCACATCGACCGCACCGACGCCCCCAAGCTTGTGAGCGTCACCACGGCAAACACGCCGATCACGACCCCCAGCGCGGTCAGCACGCTGCGGAGCCGGTGGCGCCAAATCGAGTCGAGCGCGATGGCCAACGCGATCATGCACTCACCTCCTGGCTGGCCCACAGCCGCTCGCCGTCCGTCCCGCGTCGTCCGCCGTGAACCGGCCATCTTCTATCTCAATGACGCGCTCGGCATGGCGGCCCGCCAACGGGTTGTGCATCACCATCACAACAGTGGGGCCCATCTCCTGATTCAGCGTCTGGAGCCCCCCAGCCCTTCACGCCCGGACTTCCGGTCCAGCGCCCCCGGGGGCTCGTCCGCGAGCAGCGAATCCGGGCCCGGCGCCACCGCGCGGGCAATCGCCACCCGCTGCGCCTGGCCGCCGGACAACTGGCTCGGCATGCGGTGTGCGAGCGCGCCCACGCGGGCGAGCGCGTCCTGCGCCCGCTGGCGCCGCTCGCCCGCGGGCATGCGGGCATACACCATCGGCGGCCCCACGTTGTGCAGCGCCGACAGGCCCGGCAGCAGGTGAACGCCCTGAAAGGCAAACGCGATCCGGCGGCCTCGGAGCTCTGCCATAGCGCGAGGCAACATCCGGCTCAGCTCGTGCCCATTCAGCCGATTCGTCCCCGCCGTGGGGCGATCTAAGAGGCTATCACCTGCATCAGGGTGGACTTGCCACTGCCCCACGGGCCCATGAGAGCCACTCCACATTAACCCTGGCCAGCGCCGCGCGCGCCGCCCTGACCACAAATCGGGGTCAGCCCACTCACCGCAATCACCGGCGCGGACCCCGGCTGCCACTGACTCATGCCTCACCTCCGCCCGCTGGCTTCGGCCGCTCCACCTCGGACCCAGGCCCCTCTCCGGGACCGATCCCGGACTCCACCAACGCCGACGCGACCGCGGCCGCCAGCCGCACCAGCTCCGCTCGGTCGGCCCCGGACAGCTGTGACAGCACCGCGATCAAGCGCGCGCGCCGGCGGCGGTCCCGCGGGTCAAACGCCCGGGTCACCCAGCCGCCGCCTCCAGCACCCCCACCATCTGGCTCGCAGTGGCCGCACTCACATCCAGCAGGGGCGCCAGCTCCGACGCGGCCATCGCGCCCTCATGGCGTGCGATGGCCGTTAGGAGAAAGCTTTGCAGCCGCGTGGGCTCCCCTGCGGGCCGGGCGTGCCGCCGTTCCATGGCCATCCGAAACAGATTGGTCATGGCCAGCAATCTGTCAGTCGTGTCCATTTCGTCAAGCTCATCCATCGGCTCGGCGCCGGTCAAGCGCCTCTCAGCGCGTCGGCCAGAACAGTGGATCAGGATTCGTCTGCATTCAACAAGAAATCGACAAGGAAATTTTCGGCCTCTGTGGAATATCTGGGTCGACACACAGAGCTTTCGGGTCGGCAACTTGCGCACCAACCCGATGAGACCTGACAGAAAGGACGCCTGACATGCCCACACGCTTCTCGTCCCGGGCTCACCGGATGCTCGCCAGTGCGGCCACCGCCGTGCTGGTCGCGGCCCCCTTGGGCCTGATGGCCGCCGGACGCGCCCACGCGGCCAGCGGCCGCGTGCTGCCCGCTCCCGCCTTTTTGCACCGGCTGGCCGCCGGCCCCGCCGTCCCGGGCACAGCACTGGTCCGCGCCACGCTGGTGCTGCAAGCGCGCCATCCCGATGCGCTCGCCCTGCTGGCGGCGGCGGTTTCCACTCCCGGGAGCCCGCAGTACCACCACTTTTTGAGCCGGCAGCACATCTTGGCGCAGTATGGCCCCCGGCCGGCCGCCGCTCGGGCCCTAGTGGAGTCGCTGCGCCAGCAGGGATTTTCCGCCGTGGATCACGGGTGGACGGTGTCAGCCGCCGCCCCGTCCGCCCGGTGGACCGCGCTCTTGTCCACGCGGCTGGCCACGTACCACTGGCATGGGCACGCCTTTCGCGGCCAGGTGGGCGCCGCCACCGTGCCGGCTTGGATGGCCGGCACGGTCAGCGGGGTCACGGGCCTCACGACGTTTATGCCTCCAGCCCCCGTGTCGGTGGCCAAGAAAGTGGCCACACCCACCGCCCGACAAAGCGCAGCCGTCGTCCAGGGCAGCGCCACCCCCGCCAGCGTCACGGCGTCCAGCGGGCTTCTCTCCGTCACCGCCACCATTCCGGGCGGCGCCAATAAGCCGACCGGGATGCCCGTCCACGTGATACTGCAAGTGAGCTGGGATGGGTTTCCGGACTTGCAGGCCGGCCTGGCCCCCACCAATGACCCGGTGCCCACCACCAGCACCGGGACAGCGCCCCGGGTCTCCACGACGGCGGGCTTGGATGGTGGCGATATCGTGCTGTCGATTGCGGCCCACCAAGCCATGACGGCCAGCGAGCAGGTCGTGGTGTATCCCTTCATGGGACTGAACGGCTACCCCATCTCGGGCTACACTCCGGTCACCATTACGCTGCCGCCCCTCACGTGGTCCGGACCCTCCACCTTGCAGGCGCTGACCGCTCAAGGCATCAATCAGGTGTACGGCGCCCAGAACCTCACCCAGCAGTTGGGCACGCGCGTGCCGCAGGTGGGCGTATTTGCGGCGGGGGTGCCCACATCCGCGATGTTGGCGGCGCTCAGCACCTTCACGCAGCAGAATCAAATCCCGACGCCCGCCGTCAGCACGGTCGCGGTATCCACCGGCAGCTTGCCGGCCGGGACCGGCTGGGGCTTCGAAACCACCATGGACCTGCAGGACCAGGCGGCGGCGGCCCCGGGGGCCCACATCACGGTGTACTCCGACCCCGCCTTTGACGTGGGCGCCATGCTGCAGGCGGTCATCAATCATCCGGTGCCGGCGGTGTCCTTCTCCTTTGGCGAGGAGGGCGTCGACGCGCAGCTGGCGCCCCTCGCCGACGCGCTCACGGCAGAGGGCGTGAGCCTCTTAGTGTCGTCCGGCGACTCCGGCAGCCAGTCAGGGAACTTTCCCCAGTCGTTCACGCCGCCGGTCCTGCCGCCGGCGGTCAGCGAGCCGGCGGACCTTATGGCGGTGACCGCGATCGGGGGGACCGACGTGGCCGTCACCCAAAACCTGACTCCGGTATACACCCAGGCCTGGGGCGGCACCTATCTCGGAAGCCTCACGCCGCTGGGCCAGCAGCAGATGCTGGAAGGCAAGGCGGCCTCGGGCGGAGGGTATTCCACCACCACCCCCGTGCCCTCGTGGCAGGCGCCATTCCTGCCTGCCGGCAGCACTGGCCGCGGCGTCCCCGACATGGCCCTCATGGCCGACCCGTCGGCGGCTGGCCTTGCCATCGTGGGGCGCTCGGGCACCGCGTACATTGGCGGCGGCACCAGCCAGGGCGCCCCCTTAATGGCCGGCTGGATAGCCGACATGGCTGCGGTGGCCGGCACCAACTTCGGGTCGCTGGATCCGCTGCTGTACCAGCTGGCGGCAGTGAACCCGAGCCTCTTCACCCAGGCGGTGCGGGGCGACAACGGCGCATACCAAATTGGCAGCCAGGACAATGCGCCCGGCACGTGGAACCCGGTAACCGGGCTGGGCTCGCCCAACATCGGCGCACTGGCCCAGGTGGCCATGGCGGGCACCGGGCCCAGCGCGTTTGTCACCGCGCCCAGCTCCGTGCCGCTGTCATCCTCCGCCACACTCACGGCCAGCGCCTTGAATCTCTCACAGCCTCGGTATCAGTTCTGGGTGCAAAATCCCCGCAACGGCGCGTGGACCAGCTCCGGAGCTTATTCCTCGGCCACCCACTTCACGTTTGCGCCAGCCGTCCCCGGGTCGTATCACGTGCTGGTGGACGCCGAGTCCGCCGGCGGCGGCCCCATCGTGCCGTCGTCCATGTCCACAGTCCAGGTCACCTCCAGCGCGGCAATGGTTTCCCACCTGACCGTCAACTCCACTGCGTCAGGCGCCGTGCAGCCAGCCGGCGCCAGTGTGGCGTTTACCGCCAACGCCACCGACCCGGGAGGCCATCCGGAGTACCAGTTCTGGATGCACGGCCCGTCGGGCCAGTGGCGCATCGTGCAAAACTACAGCGCCGCCAGCTCGTACACGGCCGCCAACCTGGCGCCCGGCAGCTATACGGTAGCGGTGTATGCCCTGGATGCCGCCCAGGTGGCCGCAAATGCGTGGAGCCAAGCGTACTCGTATTCCACCGTCGTGAATGTGGCCAGCGCCGTCACGCTGACGGCGCCTGCAACCGGCACCGTGGGAGCGCCGGTGGCGGCCACCGCGCACGCCACCGGCCTCACCAACCCGGTGTATCAGTTCTGGGTGGAAGCCCCCGACGGAACCTGGAGCCAAAGCGGGCCCTACATGCACACCCGCACGTATACGTTTGCACCCGCGCAGTCGGGCACGTACCACGTGGTGGTGTATGCCAAGGACCCGTACGCGCCGTCTACCAGCCAGTTTGCCGTGGCCAGCATGGCCGTGGTCTCCGTCGCCGGGTGAGACCCATCCTCCCAGGGGCAGCTCAGTGGCCGCTGCACCGTGGCAGGCGCGGGTGCCGCAGTCGGGGCACCCGCGCCTGCCGCATTCCTCATCGAAGGCGCTCGGCACAGCTCAGCTCCCTTGACCAGCTTGGCCGCATTGGCCTTCTGGGCCTCCGCGTCCGCTCTGGCGCCCAGAGCGCGCCGCAGCGCGGGCCTATCAGGCGTGTGCCCCGACCAGGGCAGCCTTCCTCTCGCCGAATCGCACCGTCCTCGCCGGCTCATCGGCACCAAAGGCTCGTCCCGGCGTCTGAGCGTTCGTAGCCGTCGGGTCCAAGGGCCCTCCTCCGGGTCCAAACAGCGCGCGCTGCTGACTCCTCCCGGTCCCAGATCTTTGACCTGCCGGAACGTATTGGGTCTGATGCCGCCGTGGCACAATTGCCATGGATTCCGGATCGATTCAGGGTTCAAACAGCGGCAGCAAGAGATAGGGAGGGCACTATTATGGCTGCGGCAACATCACGTCAAACGGGTGGACAGTCATCCTCAGCCAGCCGACCCACGTCACGCCTCCAAGCCTGGCGGGTGTCACTGGCCGTCTTAGCGGTCCTCAATGTGGCAGCGCACCTGTTCGCGAGTCCCGGCGCCACCCCGATCGTTTCCTACTGGATCGACATCGAGACGGCATCCTACAGCCTCATCGCGGTGGTTTATTTGTTGGGCTTGCGGCGCTACTACCTCGCCCCGGTCTTGTTCACCCTCTACAACATGGTCATGTTCTTTCTCTCGGGGCTGGTGGCGCTGCCGTTCGGCATCGCCCCGAAGCCGCTCGTGGGACATGTGCAGTTTGCCCTGTATTCGTTTGGCCGCGGAATCTCCCTCGCGGCTTGGCTGTACCTGCTCATCGTGGGCCTCTGGATGATGCGCGTGGATCGTGGATCGCGGCTGAACGATCTCCTGAGCGACCGCTGAACGCGGCAGGAGGGGGTGCCTGGCGCGCACCCCCTCGCGGCGGCCATGACCCATTCTCCGCGCCCGCGACCGCTCGCTCTGCACCGGACACGCCGCCCGTTCCCCCGGCGCAGATGAAACACACCGGCACGTCCCCTCCCCATCGCTTGCTCGCCACCCGGGCCGCTGCCAAAATCCCAAGGTGTACCGCACCCGCAAGATGAGCCGCGGCAAGACGTCCCGGGACGACGCTGCGGCGGCCTGAGCGAATCCTTGGAGGAGGCTCGCAGTTGCACCCGCGGGCGCGTGGGAGTCCGCGGCGCCCGACGACCATGGGCGGCTCTCGGGCGACCTGCGGAGCCGCAGCGACAGTGACACCTAAGCCGCTCCCTTTGATGCCACGCACTCGCACCTGGGCCGGGGCAAAGTGTGTCCTCAGTCAGCACAGCGCCTCGGGAGTTTTGCAGGCGGGCACCATGCGATTCGCCGGAGCGCCGCATCCCCGACACGCCCCCGCCACCAAACTCGCACGGCCGCCCCGGCTGCAAGCGCCTGCCGCTCCCTCATGGCCAGGTGGGAGGGCCCTACGACTTCAACGCCTCCACCTCGGCTCGCGATAGGCCCGTGGCCGCCATCACCTCATCGGCGGGCCGGCCCATCGCAAGCAAGTTCTTGGCCACTCGGACGGCCATTTCCTGGCGCCCTTCCTGGCGCCCTTCGTCACGAGCCCCCTCTACGTCCGACACGTAGTCGTGGCGCCACTTCTCCCTCGCCTCGTATCGCTCTCGCACTTCGCGGTCTTGACTCAGGCGCGTGAGCACGTCTACCGCTTTTGCCATCATCGGGTCTCCCACTGCTAACACCTCCAAATGCGCAGCATCTGCCTGAGTCCAGAACGACAGCCAACGCAGTAGGGCCGGGCTCGCTCCCTCCAACGCCTTGGGCAGCTCGACGAAATGCACTTCGCACAGCTCCGTCAGCCGCTCCCCGGTCCTCACGTCCCGCAGATGAAACATACTGTGCGCCGCCGGCGCCGCCAGACACCGAAAGTTCACCACGTTAATCGTGACGGCCTTGTGCAGCGGCTGATGCCGCTCACCGGAGGTGAGTTGCTGGTCGAATAGCTTCGCCCAGTAATACAGCGTGCACGGCACCATGTCCTGGTGGTTTGCCAGCTGCATCTCCACGTCCACCCGCAAGCCGGTCTCCGTCCGTGCCTTGATGTCCAGCACCGCCTCCTTGTCGGCCTCCACGCCCGCGTCCAGCGCGGGATTGAGAACCGTGACCTCCGAAACCCGCGGCTGTGGGGCGTCTACGAACACCGCGTTGAGCAGATCCGTCAGCAGGTCGCGATTCTGGTCGGCGCTAAACATCCGCTTGAACAGAAAGTCGCTGCGGGGATCTAGCAGGTCCGCGGCACCACCTCGCTGACTGCCTCGTGAGTCCACTATATGGGCGGGGGCTCGCGGGAGGAAGGGGGCCTCCGCAGCGGCGACACGATCTAGGACAGGCCGGGCCGAGTCACGAGGCCGCTCTTACGCCTCAGCGGCCTCCTCTCCATGCGGAGGGGCTGGCAGATGCGGCGTGGCCAGCATCAGGACCAACCCTGCCGCCACCGGCAGCACCCACAGCAGAGCGACCAAGCGCGGCATCGCACCCACGAAAGCCGCCAGCAGCGGCGCCAGCACGGTCACCAGGAGCGCCGAGGCGGCACCGGTCCAGCCTTGCACCGTCACCCGGGCGATGGGGGGCAGGCTCGCCACCCAGAGCGGCGTGTGCACCGACCAGAACCAAGCCTGGCCTGCCGCCGCCAGCGCCCACGCCACCATGACGGGCGCAGCCTGGCCCGCTGGGGCAAAGGACAGCACCGCCATCCCGAGCGTCATCAGGGATAAGCTCAGCACCAACAAGTGCTTCGGATCGCGGCCCTGCCATCGGCCGTGGGTCAGCATCACCACGCCGCCGGCCACGGAGCCAGAGAGTGGCAGGTAGGCCAGCAGGGTTGGCGCCAACGCCTCGGCGCGGCCCGCCACCAGCACCAGAGGCGCCAGCGTGGTAAACAGCGCCACCGGCACGCGGACCAGCACGCGCAGCGCCGCCAGAGTCGTGAGCGTCCCGCCGGTGCCCTCGCGGAGGCGCTGGCGGACCGAGTGCCGCACCCCCGACCGATGGGCGTGCTGCGCGGCGCGGCCCGCCTTGGACTCGCGCATCCACACCAGCCGCATGAGCCACGCGGCCGCCACCAGCGGCCACCCGATGGCCAGCACACGCTCCCCCGACCCCCGCACGCCGTAGGCATGCACCCAGGGCACGAGGAGGGGCACCGCGAGCCCGCCGAGCAGTCCTAACAGCTGCAGGACCAAGTAGTAGTACGTGACGCGCCCGGCGGACAAATCCTCGCAGAACAAGCTGTTCCAGGCTGGCATCACAAAATTCGTCGCATTCATGAGGACCAGGCCGACGGCAAAGGTCCAGGGCCGCGGATACAGGACCCACAGCCCCAGCACCACCACCCAGCCCAAAAAGTCTCCCACCTGAATGACCCACTTGCGGCCGAAGCGGGTGGTCAGTGCCTCCACCATCGTCAGGCCCACCGCCTGCAGCAGGCCCGACGCCCCCACCGCCAGGCCGATGGCCACCGGGGACAGCCCTTCGGCCACCAAAAAAATTGTCTGGTACGACGCCTGCCAGGCCATCAGCAGCGACCACGACGGCTCGCTCCACAAAATCACCACCGCATTGGACCACCGATGCCGCAACCGGGTCCCTCCTTGCTCCTGGCAGCCCCTCGGAGATCCTTGCTCCTCCATCCGTCGTCGCCCGGCACCACCCAAACGGCCAAGGTGCCGCCTCGACCCAACGCACCGCAATATCCAGGATCAGATTCAGGGCGGCCGCACGGCACTCTATCGCCTGGGCGAGGCTCAGCCGGATGAGCTTGCGCGCCGCTACTGGAAAAACACCCCGTGCAGATAGAGGCCGCTGCCGTATCCGCCCATGAGAACCATCACGGCGATGAGGGGGCCGCTCACGGCCCGCCAGCGCACGGCGATGGCAGCTAGACCCAGGTAGGCCGGAAAGTAGTCCGACAGCAGCCGCACCGTGCTGTGCAGGGGATGCGCCGCCGTGCCAAACGACAGCGGCAGCAAAAGCCCTGCCAGTGCGTACCACGCCAAAGCCCGAGCTAGCGGCTGGCGGCTGCGGAATCCCCTCAACACCGCCACCACCAATCCCGCGGCCACGATGAGGGTCATGGCCATGATCAACTGATAGCCCGAGATGCCCGCGGCCGCCAGCGAAAGAGCCCGCCACAGTCCCGAGGCCGGCACCACCCAGCCGGCATGCCACCAGGCCGACCCTTCCTCACTGGAAAACCACAGGGGGTGGCCGAAGCGCCACTGCAGAAACCCCATGTAGAGGCCTATGCCGCCAGCCAGCCCCAGCCCCCATCCGATGGCGGCTTTGAGGCGCGAGCGGTCTCCCGCCGCCACTGCGGACACCGCGTCCGCCAGTGGCATGATGCCCACCAGCAGCGCCGAGGCTTGGGTGAGCGCCGTGGCCGCGGACACCAGCGCCGAGCGCCCGGGCCGGGCCGCAGCCCACCACTCCACGGCCGCTAGGGCCCCCAGCATGGTCCACAGCTCCGCATAGGGCGCCGAATAGTAAACCAGCGCTGGGTTCAGCGCAAACAGCCACACGGCCCACGCGGCAAAGCCCGGCCTCGCCTGCCATCGCTGAGCCACCCGAGCCAGCAGCCAGCAGCAGGCCCCAAATGCCACGG
>JAJZWV010000077.1 GCA_021846505.1 Bacillota bacterium | reverse complement strand
GAACCTCCCCCGATCTCCTGGATCCCGTCCTCGGCCACGGTCAGCTCCGCGCTTACCGGTTCCCAGGTTTTCGGTCCAAGTCGACGGTTGAGAGACACGTCTCTCACGATTGATATACAAGGAGGATTGGCGTGCGGTACAACCCCATGGCGATTGAGGCGAAGTGGCGGGAGCGCTGGGAGCAGGCCGGCGTGGGCGAGGTGGACCTCGATGCCGCGCCGCGCCCTTTCTACAACCTGGTGATGTTCCCCTATCCGTCGGCCGAGGGGCTTCACATCGGCAACGTGTTCGCGTACACGGGAGGCGATGCGTATGGCCGCTACATGGCGCTCCAGGGCTTTGACGTCTTTGAGCCCATGGGCTTTGACGCCTTTGGCATCCACAGCGAAAACTTTGCCCTCAAGATGAACGTGCACCCGGCGCGCCTCATCGCCCAAAATGTCACCCACTTCCGCGAGCAGCTGCACCGGATGGAGGGCCGCTTTGCCTGGTCGCACGCGGTGGACACCACCTCGCCGGCCTACTATCGGTGGACCCAGTGGGTGTTTCTGCAGCTGTACCACCGCGGCTTGGCCGAGAAGCGCATGGCGCCTGTGAACTGGTGCCCGTCGTGCCTCACCGTGCTGGCCAACGAGCAGGTGATCCAAGGCGCCTGCGAGCGCTGCCACACCCTGGTGGTCACCCGCCATCTGGAGCAGTGGTTCCTGAAAATCACCGACTATGCCGACCGCCTGCTGGACCATCTGGATGACATGGACTGGTCGCCCGCCATCAAGACCGCCCAGCGCAACTGGATCGGCCGCAGCGAAGGCTTAGAGCTGTCGTTTCCGGTGGTGGGCCACCCCGATGCCGCCGTCGCCTTTTTCACCACGCGGCCCGATACCGTGCACGGCGCCTCGTTCGTGGTGCTGGCCCCCGAGCACCCGCTGGCGCTCTCCATTGCCACGGCGGCGGCGCGGCCAGCGGTGGCCGCCTATGTGGAGGCGGCGCTGGCCCGCCGGGACCAGGAGCGCGCCGATGTCACCCGTGCCAAAACCGGCGTGGACACCGGCGCGCGGGCGCTGAACGTAGCCACCGGCCGCGAGATTCCTATCTGGGTGGCCGACTACGTCCTGGGCAGCTACGGCACCGGCGCCATCATGGCGGTGCCAGCCCACGACCAGCGCGACTTTGAATTTGCCACGGCCCACGGGCTGCCCATTCCCTGGGTCGTCGAGCCGCCCGGCGGCATGCCGGCGTCCCCCACCGCCGCGTATAGCGGCCCCGGCACCGTCGCGCACTCCGGCGAGCTGGATGGCCTCAGCAGCAGTGAGGCCCGCGAGCGGGTGATGGATTGGGCGGAGCGGGAAGGGCATGGCCAGCGGCGCGTCACCTATCGGCTGCGCGACTGGCTGATTTCTCGCCAGCGCTACTGGGGCCCGCCCATCCCGATGGTGCTGTGCCCCACCTGCGGCACCGTGCCGGTGCCGGAGTCCGAGCTGCCGGTCATGCTGCCCGAGGTGGACAACTTTCGGCCGCTGGGGACCGGGGAGTCGCCGCTGGCGGCGGTGCCTGAGTTTGTGGACACCACCTGCCCTCGCTGCGGCGGCCCCGCTCGGCGCGAGACGGACGTGTCGGATAACTTCCTGGACTCGGCCTGGTACTATCTCCGCTACCCATCGGCGGAGCAGGCGGACCGCGCGCTGGACCCCGAGCGCATCGCCAAGTGGCTGCCGGTCCACATGTACATCGGCGGCCACGAGCACGCCGTGCTGCACCTGCTGTACACCCGGTTTATCTCGATGGCGCTGCACGACATGGGCTTTTTGCCGTTCGACGAGCCGTTCCGGGTGTTTCGCGCCCACGGCACCATGATTCATGAGGGGGCGAAGATGTCCAAGTCCCGCGGCAACGTCATCAACCCGGACGAGCTGTTTGACCGCTACGGGGCAGACACGGTGCGCACCTACCTGATGTTCATGGGCCCCTACCAGGAAGGCGGCGACTTCAGCGATCAGGGGATCCAGGGAGTGTACCGGTTCATGCATCGGGTGTGGGACCTGGTGGACGGTGCCCTCACGCGAGGCCTCGGCGACAAGACGCCTGAAGCGGCGGAGCGCGAGCGGCACCGCACCATTGCCAAAGTGGGCCGCGATTACGCCGCGCTCCACCACAACACCGCCGTCTCCACCCTGATGGCGTATGTGAACGCACTCACCGCGCGCCGCAGCGAGGTGGCGCGGGCCGAGCTGGAAACCCTCGTGATCCTGCTGTCGCCTCTGGCACCGGCCATCACCGAGGAGCTGTGGGAGCGGCTCGGCCACACGGAACTCCTGAGCCAGCAAGCCTGCTGGCCGGCGGTGGATCCGACCTACCTGGTGGATGATGAGGTGGAGATTGCCGTGCAGGTGGATGGGCGCGTGCGCGACCGCATCGTCGTGGCCATAGACGGGACCCAGGAAGAGGCGCTGGCCCAGGCGATGGGCAGTGAGCGCGTGCAGTCGGCGCTCGGGGGCCGCCAGCCGGCCCGGGTGGTGTACGTGCCCGGGCGCGCCCTGAACCTGGTGGCCGCACGGAGCCCCCGCCAGGCCGCCAACGAGTAGGCCGGCACCAAGGAGGCTCGATGAGGCACGAATGCACCTCGACACGCTGGCCGCTGACTTAGACCCGGTGGTGCTGGCGCGCGGCCGCGCGTACTTCCGGGAAGGGCGGATCTCGCGCCTGGACCCCGTCGGACCGGGATCGGTGGCCGCCGTGGTGCAGGGCAGCGCGCCCTACCTGACCAAGGTGGAAGTGGCGGCTGACGGCCGCGTCCTGTCCAGCCGCTGCAGCTGCCCCTATGACGATGGCCCGGTGTGCAAGCACGTGGCCGCGGTCCTGGTGGCCTGCCGCGGCGAGCGGCGCCTGACACTCACCCCCGATGTCCCGACGGGGAACGCACGGCTCAGCGCGCTGGTGGCGGCGGCCTCCCCGGCGCAGCTGGCCGCCCTCCTGCTGAGCCTGGCGGAGCGGTCGCGGCGGTGGCTGCCCGCATCCGCCTCGAGCTGGGAGAGGGCCAAGGCGAAGCGGCCGCGGCCAGCCACGCCTCGCAGCTGATTGGCAGCGCGTTTGCGCACGCCAGCGACGGCGATGGGTTCGTGGAATACCACCACGTGCCCACGGCACTGCAGGGCGCCGAGCAGGTGCGGGATTTGGCTCAGGCGGCCTGGGACGAGGGCCGCTGGGCGCGCGCCGTCCAGCTCGACCTAGCCATCGTCGCGGGGCTGGCGTCCGCCATCGAGATGGCGGACGCCTCCGACGGATACATTGCCGGGCTGGCGGACGAAAGCCTGGAGCGCCTCCGGCTGGTGGACGACCCAGAGCACCCGCTCGAGCCCCCAGAGCGTGCCCGGCTGTTCCACCTCCTCCTGGAGGCGGCCCGGCGGCCGGATGTTAGAGACGCCGCTTGGAATCTGCCGCTGGTGGAAGCAGCGGCCAACTTGGCCACGGCGCCAGCGCTGCGCGCCGCCTGGGACGCCTACGTGGATGAAGAGCTGGAGATAGACGATGGCTCCGGCGCCGAGCGGCTGGCTATGATCGGGCTGGGCCTCATTCGCCTGCACGACGGCGAAGCGGCCAGCCAAGCGTTCCTCAGGGGGCACATCCATCTGCCAGCGCTCCGCCAGCTGGCTATCCGCGAGGCCCTGCAGGCAGGCCAACCCGGAGAGGCGCTCCGACTCGCCGACGAGGGAGAGCGCCAGGACCACCTGCTGCCGGGACTGGTCATTCAGTGGAAGCAGTGGCGCCACCGAGCCGCTGACGCGGGCGGCCTCTCGGAGCTATCCCGACGCATCGCGGGGGAGCTGGTCGCAGCGGGCGACGGATCCTACTTCGAGCAGTACAAGGCCGCGTCCGATCCCCAAGGGTGGCCCCAAGCCTATCTTCAGCTGCTGGAGCAGCTGGAGGAGGGCCGCCGACACCCCAGCGTCTACATCCAAGTACTCGTGGCGGAGCATGACACCCCCCGCCTGCTCGCGTACTGCCAGTGGAATCGGCGGGCCATTGACCAGCTGTATCCGCATCTCGTGCCGGAGCACTTGGCCGAGGTGGCCGCGCTGCTGACCGAGCGCGCGGAGGATCTTGCGGCCCAAGCCACGACGCGAGGCCACTGCCAGGCGGTGTGTGCGGCCCTCAGTCGGCTGGCCGACGCCGGCTGCCCTGGCGGCGCGCAGGCGCTGGGGGATGTTTTTCGCGCGCGCTATCCCAGAAAGCCCGCCTTCATCGACGAGTTGCGGCGCTGGCAGCAAAACACAGCTGCGCGAGCCGGCGGCATCACCCGCTGACCACAAGGAGAGGATCCGGTGTAAGAGCCGGTCGAGGATGTCGGGCGCCCACACCCTTCGCCCCATGCGCTGAAGCCTTTGTGGGACGGGAGCGCTCGGCGGCCCGCTTCGTACCGGGCACTGACCACGCGGAAGAACCGATGGGCATCCGTCCGGTTGAGGGTCAGATAGCCCACTTCATCGATACGCAGGAGCTGGGGACGTGTCTAGATCGCGAGGCGCTGCGAAAAGCGGTGCTCGTGTCAAGCCTTGCCCACATCAGCCTCGGCTATCAGTCCGTCCGCGACGCGGTGCAGGATGTGTGCGCCGAGCTCAAATCGCGCGCACCGGTCCTCCCAAGACCACCGCGCTCATCGCTCAGTTCGCCGTGCCGGCGACGTTAGAGTCGGGGGGCATTGTCGTGCGGCGCGACGCGGAGGTGCTTCAGTAGCCGGCTGTGGCCGTGCCACCCTTAAACGTCATCCGAGGCGCCGGGCCACGTTCAGCACCGCGCCCCATCCGCGCGAGACACGCGGGTCGGCGCGCTGACTGATTAGATGTCGCATTGCTCTGTACAGCTTCCGGCGCTTTTCGTCCTCCATGGCGATATGACTCGAAAACGTCTCCAACAGTTCCACGTACTGGTCGGCGGTGTAGCGCACCGTCCAGGAAAAGTGCTTGGTTAGCACCGGTTCGAAAAGCCCAGTCGCCAAAATCTCGTCTTGGCTGTCGGGCAGCTCGCCCGGCTTGGGCCAACCTCCAAGGGGACGATCCTCGCCAATCTCTTCGTAGACATCCTGAATCTCTCGGAAGAACGAGTCACCGCCGTCGGGGAAAACGTGGCCGGCGCTCCAGAACGCGAGATGTCCGCTGGGAGCCAGTGCCTCCCACGCAAGCTGGTACCGCTTGGCCGGGTCTACCCAATGCCACGCGGTGGCCGAAAACACCAACCGAAACCGGAAGGTGTCTGGGCACTTCCACTCCTCAAACCGAGTTTCTACTACCTGGACCGGAAAGTCTTTCAGATTCACTCGCGCCGCCGCCGCCAGTGCTGGTCCGGGCTCCACGCACAACAGGTGAAAGCCTCGCTGAGCCAGTGGCAGTGTAGCTTTTCCCGTGCCGCAGCCAACCTCTAGCAGGGCATCGCCGGGTGTGAGGTCGGCTGCCGCAGCCAACGTGTCAAAAAGAGCGGGCGGGTAGTCGGGCCGCGCCCGGCCATAAAGCGCCGCAGCCGCGTCAAACGTGGCCGCGAGGCGCATGCGGTCGCCGTCGTCGATTGGCATTTGAAGCTCCCTTCCCACAGAAGCGGTTTGCATTGATGACGCCTTGCCACAGCAACAGCAACTCGCTTCCGCGGGCGCCGCACGGTCTTGCTGCCCGTTCCGATGGCGTGGCCTGACTGTGGCCACAGCGCAGGATGCCGCACTCTGGCGTCCCTTCTGCTGCATTAGAATATTACCACGCAGCTGCCCGCTGGCTCCCTTCGCTGCCCGTCGGCGGCACGCATCGCCCTTGGTCGGATGCAGGGTCAAAACCAGGGCGCTCAAACGCTGCGCCCTCTCTGTCCCCACACTGGTGGGACAACTGCACGGTAGACATAGGCGACGAACACGTGGGCGGAGGCGGTGCGGACCCAAGCCTGGCGGTTCAACTCGGTGCGGTCCTCGGCGCTGGCGGTCATCGGCAGAATGGTGCGGGGATGGGCTGCGGGCCCCCTTCCAGAACGAAAGCTCAGCGCAGCCCAATTTCCCAAATACGTCACCATCTAAGAATGGCTTTACCCGTTTCCACCGCCCCCATGCCGATCCCGCCAGCGGTGCCGACATCACGCTGCCGTGGATTAGCGCGACAACCTACGCACCCTCCGCCGAGGCCCCCCAACTCCGGGACGCGTCGGCCTCGGCTCGAAAAAGCGGGCAGGATTGCGCGGCCGCGAGAAGTTCCGCAATCAGCGGGGCCGCGCAGGCCGGTGAGTCACGCGCAATATAGTCGGTGGCCCTTCCAAATCCGCGAACGCCACCAGAACCTACCTTACTCACCGATCCGCTTTGCCGTCCGCCGTTCGACCTCTTGCTGGGTCATGCCCCGGTCCCGCCGGGAATCAGCGAGCCCTCCTTCCAGCTTCTGCTGGACGTACAGATGGGGCTGGATGTCTTCCAGCGTGCAGTCGTTCGGAAGGGGTTCAATCAGACCCCTAGATGCTCCTTTGTCGCTGCCATGCTGGCCCCCTACCGCCAGTGGTTAGGAATAGCGCCCCCCGGGTGCTGGCGGCATTACATCGCGAACCCAGCGGCCCGCATCAGCGCCCACTGCGCACACGACCTATTTTCCCGCCCTTGCGCCGTCCCCCCTTCCCGCCGCTCAGGGATCCACGTACTCCCGGATCGGTCGGCACGCGGCAGTGGGCCCGGCCGGACGACTCCCAGTCCAACCGCCCATGCCCACTCGGCATCCTGATCCCTGCTCCCGTCCTAGTTACCCGCGCATACCCGCGCGCGGTAAGGTCCCGTCGCCAGGCGAAACGACGACACCGTTCTCACAATTCCCATTCATAGCTGTTCCATCCATTGACGGCGAGTGGCGAACCATCTAACGGTCGTCACCGCCGACGCGATGCATGCGCTGGTGAAGTGGCCCCCACACTCCTCCGCGGGGGCGCGATAGGGCCACGCCTGACAGGAGATCCGGACGATCGGAGCCCGGAGCGTCGCAAACTCCCTCGACGGTCCGCGAGGCCTCTTTGCGCACACCCACCAAGGCTGACACGTCCGCGGGCAGATCACTCACCTGCCGAAGGGTCGCCTGATGGACGAAACTGTCTGCGAAGGGAAGCCGTCCCGTGGACCTGCGACAAGAGGCTGCAGGCCATCGAAGCGGGCCAACTAGAGCTGATCCGCCAGGAAGAGGAAGAGCGAAATGTCACGGGAGTTCCGGCTGATTTTTCCGGCCGCCGCGCCGTCGGCCCTCCCTGATCCCCCGAGTGCTGGGTCCGCTCGGGAGAGGACTGAATCACGCGGTCCTCGCCGCCGGGCGCCGTGTGCGTGAGCCCGGGGCTTGCCTGGCTCGCGATCGGCCACGCGTTCGCCGCTGCGGCATCCCGCACGGGCGACACAGGGTGCAACCCACGACGGCCCCTGCTCACACGACCCCCCTCTTGGCTCTGCGTCACGCCTTATGATGCAGTCAGCCAGGAGGGCTTGCGCCTTGGCCAGGAGCGCTGAATCCATCAGCTCGCATCACATGTGCAGGCTGCTGGGGCTCAGGCGTCCGCCAGGGGTGTGCTGGTCGTTCCATGTGTCCACTCACGGTCCAGTCGCTGGCGGCCAAGGTTCCCTCGGTGTAGTAGAGACCCGCCAGGATGGCGGGAGTTCCGCGCAGGTGCACACTGCGTGCGCCGCGCGGCCAGGAAGTATCGACGCACGCGGCGTCCCGATGTTGTATGGCCGGCGTCCACTGGGCTTGGCCAAGAGTGAGGGCGGGCACTGATGATGGAGGAGGAGCCGCCGGCGCCGCGCGCCACTCAGCCGCCCCTGGAGCGGGGCTGGTCTTCCTCACCTTCCTGGATCGTCGAGCTCTCGGTAGAGAATCCACACGCCGGGCCGCTCGGCGTACAGCTCGAAATATCGGCAGGACGACCGCACGATGACCCGCCGCCGGTGTCGCCGCAGCTGCCAGCGCGCCTGATAATCCACCTCGCGGCCGTCGCTCAGCACCTCGTCAACGGAAAACTCCGCGCCGCGCCACCGAAACGAGCAAACACCCCCGCCCGGCCACAGGGATACGCCGATCGGCTCACTGATGAACTGATGCAGAGCGCCCCTCCCTTCACCGCGCGCTGACAGCTCACACGCGCAGAGACGGCCGGCCGCCCGGCGATACGACCAGCTTCATCCACATCCCCAGCTGCTCGTGGCCCGGCACCAAGCACACGATGTAAAAAGTGCCCGGCGCTTTCGGAGTGAAGTGAAAGTGGGCGGACTGCCCAATCGCGATCCCCGTGCTGATGTTCTGGCTGGGGGCGGACGCCCCGGCAAACGCCACCGTAGTGGAGGTCGGGGAGCCCGATACCACGGCCGCCGAGTGCGGCAGCGAGCCCTGGTTGGTCAGCTTCACGGTGACTGTGTAGCCGACTGGTACACTCACCACCATTTGGCCATGAGAATACCCGTCGTAGTTGAATCCGCTGTTAGCTCCATGATATCCGGCAATCAGGGTGAGGGTCGCCGTGTGCTGGCTGGTGTTGAAGGTTAGCCAACGGGAGGCCGGCGCTGCCGTGGCGTGTGGCACCCCGCCCGCCTGATGGCCCGCGCCCGCCGCAGTGCCACAGCCCGCCGCTGCCAGGGCCAGCAAAGCGGCTGCCCCCAAGACGAGCCCCCTCCGCCGCCGGGATCGCATCGGATGCATGCTCCGTCGAGCCGCTCGCTCCATTCGCTCCCCGCCTCTCTCGATTTTAGATCGACGGAAGATACGCCCGAGGGCCGAAGAGGATCTCAGCGCGGTCGCTGCAGGGGTGATAGCAACTGAACTGGTGCCGGGTGTGGGGTTCGAACCCACACGGGAGTGTCCCATTCGATTTTAAGTCGAACGCGTCTGCCTGTTCCGCCAACCCGGCTGGACTTAAGATCCTCGGCCGCCGCGCTTGCTGTCGTTGCTCTTGCGCAGGTCCGACAGGCGCGACTCGCTGTCCTTCATGAAGCGCGACAATTTGTCCTCGAAGCTGGGAGCTCCTCCCCGGCCGCCACCGCCGCTCCGCGGACGCCGGCCACCGCCACCCCCGCCCGTGCGAGGGCCGGGCGCCGCATTGGGGTTCGCCTGCCGAATGGACAGGGCCACTTTGCCGCGGTCATCCATGGACAGCACCTTGACGCGCACCGTGTCCTGTTCGTGCAGAAAATCGTTGATATCCCGCACGTAGGTGTCGGCCACCTCCGAGATGTGCACCAGACCCGTCTTGCCGTTGGGCAATGCCACAAAGGCGCCAAAGTGGGTGATGCCCGTCACCGTTCCTTCGATCACCTGACCAACTTCTACCGTTGCCCCGGGAGCCATAGACGACATGTGTGCGATGTGCCCTCCACTCTTTTTGGCGCTGCGACTGCCTGGCGGCCTCCGCGACCTACCAACCGCATTATAGAGGGTGCGCCAAAATCGCGTCAACAGTCGTATGGAAGACTTTGCTAGTTATTGAGCCAGAGAGGATTGGGGATTTTTTTCCGGCCGGTCAAAATCAGCTTCAACTCCGCCGGATTTTTCAGCGCGCGCACTTCCTGCCGCAGGACAGCAGACTGCTGCTGGACGACCGCGATGTGCTGTGCCAGCGCCGCTTCTTGATGGCGCAGCGCTAAGTAGTGCCAGCCCGACACACCGGCGGTGGCAAACATATCGACGGCCACGATCCACAGCACGAGCCGCCCCCAGCGCACGCGCCACCGCCGCACGCCCTCCAGTTCCCTAGTTGTCGTCGCCGTCATCATCCCCGCCCTTCGCCTCTTCGCCGCGTTCCAATGCCGGATCGCCGTCGGCTTCGTCATCCGCATCGCCGTACACACCCAGCGGATCGCCCGCAATCACCAGAACCACCTGATATCCCTTGGCCCGCGCGCGGTTGTACAGCGTCGCCACGGTCCCCGGCTTCAGATGCAGCCGCCGAGCCACCGCGTCGTTGCCCAGACCGGTTTCCTTCAGTGCCACCACTTGCCGCTCGCGGGGCGACAAACGTTCGAGACCCCGTATCTCGAGCTGCACGACCTCCTCCCATCTATCCACATTCTGTGTACAACCTGTGTACAACATTTATACGCGAGCGGTCCGTAGAGGGAGTTTAGGCACGGCAAGGGGAGCCTGTCAATCACATGGCGGGGTTTTTGGGCCGCCGCCAGCGGAGGCGGAAGCCAGCCAGCCGGCTCAGCGCACCTCGAAGCGGCCGGAGAGCCGAGCGCCAGCTGCGCCGCAGCTGGCGCGCCGCGGCCCGGCACAGGGTGCCTATGGCGGGGGCGGCTAGCGTGCTCCACAGCAAAAGACCCAGCACTAAGCCGGCCACAGCCCACAGGCGAACGGCGCCCCATGTCCCGAGCGCCAAGCCCGCTGCCACGGGGACGGAGGCGGCCAGCACAAAGAGAGTGTCCAGCACGAAAGCCAGGCCGCGCGGCAGGCGCCACTCGGCCCGCACCGCGCCGTACAGCGTGAGGGCGGCCCCCAGCGCCACACCGGCCAGCACGAGCACCGTGCCAGCCCACAGGGACGCCTCCGGCGCCATCAGCGCCAGAGGCGCTGCCACAGCGTGCCGTCCCCCGCCGGGGGCCGGCGCCGGCTGTACTGCAGCCCGTCCACATCGCCATCGGCGACCACGCGGGTGGTGTCGAGGTCCACCTGCTGAATGCGCAGCCCGTGTCCCTTGATGGTCAAGGTGCCGAGCAGAGTGGACAGCACAATGATGCCGTCGGTGAAGCTGTCAACATGGGTGACGCCCACAATGTCCAAGTGATGCCGCCCCTCCAGCACCACGCTGTGGGCTGGGGAGGTATTCCCTCCCTTGGTGGATGAGCGCTCAATGGCCTCCGGCATGGAGCCCGCCTCCCCCGGGCGCGGCGGCGGCAGAAGCCCCACACGCGCCCCGGTCAGCTTATGGGCGCCGGGCAGGCCATATGCGCATCACTCGCCAGCGGGCGGGGCGCCCACCACCTCGTACAGGTCAGAGGCTTGCGCGGCCGGGACGCTGTCACGCACCCCCCGGATGATGATGTCGAGGTCGCCCCGCGGCAGGCTCAAGCGGACCCGATCACCCACCGCAACCAGGGTCGACGGCTTGGCAGGGCGCCCGTTTACCTGGCACCGGCCTTCGTCCACCACAGACTTGGCCACACTCCGGCGGCGGATGAGGCGACTCACCTTCAGAAATTTATCCAGCCGCATCCGGCTGCCTCCTTGTATATCTATCGTTGGAGCGCTGAGCTCTGCCGGCCTCGGAAACCCACGAAGGTTCGGGGGGCCAGGAGGACGGCGGTGAGTTCCGTCGAATCTGGTCAGGGAGCCGGATGTGGGGTAA
>JAJZWV010000026.1 GCA_021846505.1 Bacillota bacterium | reverse complement strand
TGAAGCCGTGCGTGTTCCAGGCCCGCAACGGTGACAGGACTCGAAGGGGACCGGGTGGGTACCGGAGCATCGGCTACCTGGCATGTGGACTTAAGTCAAGAGCGTGGCAACCCAAAGTCGGGACTCGAGCGTTGAGCTGTGATATAGACGTCGGCCGCCCCCTGCGACGTGCGGCACCCCAAGGCACTGCGCAGGCGTTGCCGGCTTTACAAGGTTTCGATGCACCCGAAGAGGGTGGGCCGGGCGTCGACCCGGGTGCGGAAGTGGCTTAGATAAACCAACGCCTTCTTCAATAGGCTGTACCGGGACTTAATGAGATCCCGAACCGTGCGTTACAGATCTCGCACCCGACTGGTCATCCGCGCGCCGCCCCCGGGCGCCAAACGGTTCGGCGGGATGCTTCCGCCCGCTCGCCAGCCACCGATACGGGTCTTGCGGGGCACGCCGAGTTCCTCGGCAAGGACACCGGTCGGTTTGGTCTTCCCTCATGAGGTTGAAATTGTAGACTGAACCTCTATTCGGGCGGTCCACAATTTCAACCTAACTCCAGGTGGTGCGCCTGGCCCTCATTGCGACCGGGGACCCCACGGCCCCGATGCGCGGGTGGGGGTGGCCGATGTCTGATCGTCCACCCCCGCTGCGTCTTCGCGATCGATGGCCAACATGGTGCACAGAACGCGAACACTCACCACCGCATCGACCTGTTCGTGCGCCAACCCCCGCACTGTCGTCCAATCCGCGGTACACTCCTCCCTAGCGGGAGCACCCTCCTTCGTCGATGTCAGCTATCAACGAATGGGACGTGCTGCCGCTTCTTCCTGCCTGCCCATCCCACAGGTTTCATCATAGAGCCCGTGCGGTCTTGACAACCGGATCCACTTTAGATAGCATTTCTTAGGAGCGGCTAGGCGGCCGCTTGTCTCGACCACAACGACCCAAAGCCCGAGGGCGGCACCCCGATCCATCGTGGCTCACCACAGTCTCCTGTTTCCGTGCCAAAATCTGTCCGATATCAGTCACAAGGGGGCGTTTTTGTGAAGCTTTCTGTTCTCCAGGGGGGCCTGGCTGCCGCCTTGCTGCTGGGCGCCGCCGCCTGCGGGGCGACGCCCACCGCCGCGCCCTCCGCGCCGCCGGTCCTGACCATTGCGCTGAATCCCCAGACGCCACTCAACTGGTGGCCCCCGCTGGTTCCCTCCGCCAACTGCGGCACCATCAGCGGCGGCGGCATCAGCGGCCCTGACATGTACCTGTCGCTGCTGTGGATCAGCCGGACAGACACCATCGAATACGGCCGGTCCATTGCCTCGAGCATCACGGTCACCAACCACGACCAGACGTACACCATTCACATGAATCCCAAGTGGCACTGGTCTAACGGCACGCCGGTCACGGCCTCCAATGTGGCGTACGACTGGCAGCTGATGAAAGCCGCCAGCGCCGCCAACTCGGCACTGCCTTATTGTTTTGCCGGCGAGGGCGGAGTGCCCGCCGATTGGAAGTCCGTGGTGGTCAAGGGGCCCCACACGCTGGTGGTCACCACCACCACCCCGGTCAATCCCGTGTGGTTCGAGCACAACGGCCTGTCGCAGCTGGTGCCGGTGCCGCCCGTCTGGAAGCACTCCCGCAACATGAGGGCGGAGCTGCAGTGGATTGCGCGGGTGGCCAACCAGCCGTCCAACCCGGTGTACCGCGTGTACGACGGGCCTTACGGCATTACCCAGAGCGCGCACGACGCCTACTGGACGTTTTCAGCCAACCCCCACTATGACGGCGCGCATCCCCCTCAGTTCAAAAAGGTGACGTACCTGTACGAGGGGTCCGCCGCCAGCACGTTTGCCGCGCTCCGGCGCGGGACGGTGGACATCGCCCCGCTGTCGTTCTCCCTGTACCACTCCGCGAAGCAGCTCAGCGGATATCACGTGCTGTCCCAGCGCCTGTTTGGGTACTTCTTTGCGCTGGTGAACCTGCGCAGCAACGCTAACAGTGTGGGCGGCTTGTTTTCGCACCTGTACATCCGGCAGGCGCTGCAGATGGGCATCAACCAGGCGGCCATCATCCAGGGGGCGTACCACGGCTTTGCTACGCCATCGCTGGGCCCCGTGCCTGTGCATCCGACCAACGTGTTTTACGACACCGCGCTCAAAAATCCCTATCCGTACAATCCCACACGCGGCCTCGCGCTCTTGGAGCAGCATGGCTGGCACCTGAAAAGTGGCGTGCTGGTGAACGCCGCAGGGCAGCGGCTGGCGTTCCCCCTGCTGTACCAAAGTGGATCCACCAGCGTGGCCAACGAAGCTCAGCTGCTGAAGGCGGGGTGGGCCCGCGAAGGCGTTGACGTGACACTGGATCCACAGTCCATCACGTCGGTGTCCAATCTCATCGGCAGCCCTGCGGAATCTCCCCACTGGGCCATGCAGGTGGGCTTCAAGTGGAGCTACGAACCCGACTACTACCCGTCCGGCGGCGGCCTGTTTACCCCCACGGCAGGATTCAACCCGGGCGGCTACGCCAACTCACACATGACCCGGCTGATTCGCGCCACCTATGCCGCCGGCACACCGAAACAGGTGGCCGCCCGCTTCAACGCGTATCAGCAATACGCGGTGCAGCAGCTGCCCGTCCTGTGGGTGCCTACGCCCGACATCATGACAGTGGTCAAAGACGGCGTGACCGGCGCCAAAAGCCAGTACAACGCCATCGTAGGCGAAACCCCCGTCAACCGGATTGGGTTTGCTGCCGGATCCTAGCCAGCGTCCTCCCAGTGCGGCACGCCTGCCGGCCCCTTGGCGGCAGGCGTGCTTCGCGCAGGCCGTCCACCTCCTCGCCGACCCCGCTGATGAGCTGTCCGCCCGCAGGCGTCCGAGGCACCACACGCCATGCAGCTTTGACACGCCGGCTCAGTCGTCTTACCGCAATTCTTACCAACTAACACGAGGTAAGACTCACCATGGCGGCACCGGTTCTGTCTTCCAAGGCCGCGGGGTTTTGCCGGCCAGCGCCCGCGAAGAGGCGGCACTCCGCCCTGGAGATCGCCTTTCCATGCAGCGGATGGGCGACGGGCGCATTGTGCTGCAGCGCCTGCCTGCCGACCCGTGCTGGCGCTCCGCGGATCGTGCCGGGGCGAGGACTCCCTGACCGCCGCGCTTCTGGAGGAGCGGCGGCAGGCGCGACGCCCTGCCTGAATGTGATGAGCGCTGGGCCCTGGACTCCTATGCGATCCTGGCTTGGCTGGGCAGCGAGCCCGGTGCAGAACACGCCGCCCAGCTGCTGGCCCGCGCTCCCGGATCGCTGTACATGAGCTCGGTCAGCGTTGGCGAAGTGTACTCTCTCTTGTGCCGCCAGCGGAATCGGTCGGGCGCGATTCGCAGGGAGACCCTCTATGACCACCCAAACGTCCAGATCGCCGATGCATGCCGCGCCCGCGTCCGGGCCTCCGCGGACATCAAGGCGTCTGGCTCTCGCTGGCGGCTGCTCTTGCGGCAGCGCTGGCGCTGGACGCACTGCTGGTCACCGGGGACCCCGAATTTCGTTCGCTCGCAGGGGACGGAGGCCTCCGCGTCGAGTGGCTGGCGCCCCTGGGCTCAGTTGCCCCGGGCCGTGCCTCCGCGCCCTATCCTGACCGGTCCAAGATGCGGAAGAACACGGTCTCCAGATCGTCGGACGCCGACAGGCCCGCTGCCGCCCGCAGCTCATCGATGGTGCCCGCCGCCCGCTCCCGCCCCTGGTCCAAAATCACCACCGACTCCGCCAGCGCCTCCACCAGCCCCAGCTGGTGTGAGCTCAGCAGCACGGCGGCCCCGTCGGCCGCCATTTCTCGGAGGAGCTCGCGCACCTCGCGCTGCCCCATGGGATCCAGCCCAATCATGGGCTCGTCCACCAGCAGCAGCCGGGCGCGCACCAGCCCCGCCCCCGCCAGAATGACGCGCTGGCGAAGGCCCTTGGACAAAGCCCCGCCGACCTTGTCGCGGTGGCGTGCCAAATCGAGCCGCTCCATCCAGCGCTCCGCGGCGGCCTGCCACTCCGGGCCCAGGCGATGCAGGCGTGCCAAAAACCCCAAGTGCTCATACACCGTGAGCGCGGGATAAACCTCCGGCGACTCCGGCACCAGCCCCACCCGGCCGTCGTCGTGGCGCAGCGCCTGGCCGCCCCACCGCGTCTCCCCGCTGTCCGCCGGCAGCAGGCCCGCCAAGCAGTAGAGGGTCGTCGTTTTGCCCGCGCCGTTCGGCCCCACGAGCCCCATGATATGCCCGGCCCCCACCTCAAACGACAGCCCGTCCACGGCCACGGTCTTGCCAAAGCGCTTGGTCAGGCCCTCCACCACCAGGCGGTCCGCCCCTGTCACACCGATGTCCCCCTCTCGCTCGTGCCCCGGCTCATCGCTCGTCTCCTACGGCCGGCACCGGCCCGTGTCCCCACTGCAGGCGGCCGGCTGCCCACCAGGACAGCAGCCCTGCCTCCGCGAGCGCCAGCCCACAGGTGATGGGGACCGCGGTCCACCACGGCAGCGCCAGCAGGGGCAGCGCCGGCACGCCCAGCACGAGGCCTGCGGATACCATCGACAGCAGCCGCGCCAGCACCTGTCGCTCAAACAGCGTCGGAAACAGCGTCCAATACAGGATGCGCAGGGATTGCACGACCGCCTGCCCCACCGCCACCAGCAGCAGCGCCCCGGCGGCCCACTGCCAGGCGAGCCCGCCAGCGATCCCCACCAGCACCGCCCCGCCCCAAAACAGCACGCCGGCGGCCCAGCCCACGGCCTCTTCCGCCAGCACCAGCACAAAGCTGCTGCCGGGGGCCCCAATGACCAACGGGTCGCGCGCAATGGGGTGACTGCCCACCAGGCGGGACTGCACGGCCGTGAACATCATGCCCACGTACGCCATGGCGCCTATCCACATCACGACGGCGAGGTGGCGCGCGGCCGCCAGAAACACGCCTCCGCCAATGGAGGCACCGGCCAGCAGCACCAGCATCGCCGGGGGCTGCAGCACCTGGCGCCAGGTGGTGAGCGCCTCCATCTCCACCACCGCGGCGGGCCCGCCCCAGCGAAACGTGTGCGACCGCCGCGTCCCGCCGCGCCCGCGGCTGAGCCGCTCCGCCATCTGCCGCCGAAACAGCTCCCGCCGGTCGCCCCCGCCGCGCACCGCGTCGACCAGCGCCCAGCGGTCCACCTGGCGCCAGTCATCGGTGCGGGGCGGGACGGCCCACAGCACCGCAAGCGCCGACAGCACAGCCGTCAGCGCCAGCCAGGCCGCTGCCAAAGGCCAGGCGTCGCCGCGCACCAGCGCCGACAACAGCGGCCAGTGCGCCAGCCCGGGCGCCGGGCGCAGGACGCTCCAGTGCACGGCGCCCGCGGTCCAGGCCACCATGCCCGCCGCCGACAGCCAGGTGACCGGCGCACGGCGCACCGCGAGCGCGCCCGCGGCGAGCCGCGCGGCCACCCAGTACAGCGCAAACGCAGGCGCCAGCCACACCACGGCGGCCAGCACGCCGCCGGAGCGGCTGAACACCCACAGCAGCACCACCAGGCTCAGCAAGGACCGCATGCTCCGGAGATACCGATGCCAGAGCCCGCGCGCCACCAGCGGCCGGGCGTTGCCGCGGACGCCCACCAGAAACGTCCGGTCGGCCGGGCTCACAAACAGCGCCGCCGGCTGAGGTGCGAGCCCGGGCGCCAGCAGCGCCAGGCCCACTATCACGGGCAGCCAATCCGCCAGAGACGCGGGCAGCGGCATGGGGCCGCCGGCGCCAGACGGAGCCACCAGAACGAAGCGCACCGCAAACAGCAAGAGAACCAGATACACCGCCCACCGCCGTGGGGCCCGGACGATGCCGCGCACATTGTTGACGGCTTGACGCCACTCCAGAAACGCCAGCGCCGAGCCCACTCCACGGGCCCTCACTGCGAGCCGCTCCGCGGCACGCCAGGCTCCGCTGGGAAAGTCGGCGGGGCCTCTGGCCACAGCCGGCGCGCGGCGGCGGCCCGCAGTGCATCGTCCATGTGCCCGCCGTAGCGCACTTCCTCGTACAGGCGCGACAGCTGCGCCAGGTTGGCCGGCGAGGCGCGGCCGTACAGGCGCGCCAGCCACTCCCGCACCGTTTCTGCGGGCTCTGGGCCGCGGCGCCGGTGCGCCAGCCCGCGCATATGCTGCTGCACCACCCGCCGCGTCAGGGTGACGCGCTCCCGCCGCCCGGCCTCCAAGTGCTCCACCACCAGCGCCTCATCGCCGCTGTGGCTCTCCTCCCACGTGGGCCAGCCCAGCCGCGACAGGAAGCGCACCGCATAGTACACAAAGCCGAGCGCCAAGATCCCGCCGACGATAAGCAGCGGCAGCAGGCTCGCCGTGGTACGCGGGCGAGGCCGCTTCGGCTGAGGCGGGCGCTTGGCCACATGGGGCGGCGCCTGGTGATGCGGGGGCAGCCCATGAGCGAATGAGGGAAGCAGATGGCCAATTAGGAACAGCACATCCCGGACGGCGCCGGCCAGGTACTGCCATGGAGCCCACGCGGCGAGGCCCAGCACCACCAAGCCCGCCAGCAGACCCGCTGCGGCAAGCATCCCCGCCAGCCGCACATGCACTCGGGCGTCCATCCCCGGCTCGTGGCTGGTGGCCAGCGCTGTCGCCAATCCCAGCACCAGCACGGCCGGCAGGACCCACAGATACGCATGCTGGTTGACGGCCAGCGCGGCTCCCCCCACCACTGCAATAGCCAGGCGCTCAAACACCGCCGGGTGCTCCGGGTCGAAGGGGGACGCGCCGCGCCACAGCGCCACCAGCACGAGACCCACGCCCCACACGCCGCCCAAGAGGCCTCCCGCCACCAGCACCGCCAGCCACACCACCATCGCCACCGGCCCGCGGCGCCGGGCCAAGCCGGCACCTAGGCCCGCGGCGGCCATTAGCCAGGCGACGTCGCCGACCCCCAGGCGCACTGCCCACGCCGCCAGCCAGCCCACCTCGAGGGCAAAAATCAGCGCGCGGCGCATTATGGAGCCACCAAGCCCGGGCTCCAGGGGTGCACCCGCACCCCGGCCACGGCCGGCGGAGCGTCGGCCATCCCGACCGGCACAAAGGTGATTTGAACGCCCCGGGCAGCCAGGCGCCGCAGCATCGGCGTCCAGCTGGCCTGGTGGAAGCACGCAAAGTAAATCAGGTGCGCGCCCGGCCTGAGCCGCTTGGACAGCCGCACCAGGCTGGGCCCCAGATCGTGCCCCTGCCCGCCGCCGGGCTGCACCCAGGCGAGCGCAGTCATCACGCGGGCCCAGTGCTCCGGGCCGCGGCCCGGGCTCAAGTTGACGCCGCGCGGCCAGCCGTACACGCTGCCGACCACCGACAGCCCCAGCGCCGAGCCGGTGCGCAGGAACTTGTCGGCGACTGACGCGGTCGCGGACACCAGCGACTCCAGCCGATCTTTGTCGACGCCTTCCCAGATATAAGGTGCCGTGGCCGCCAGGGCCAGCAGCTCCAGCTGCTCATCGCCTTCCGTCTCGAGGCGCTTGACCTGCAGCGTGCCGGTATGCGCGGTGGCGTGGGGATGAATCAGCCGCCGCGGGTCGCCTGGCTGATACGGCCGCACGCCAACCACCCGAAGCGGATCGGGAGGATTCCAGGGGGGCCCGCGGCGCTCGCCCTGGGGCCGGTTTGGGTTCAGCAAACTTCGGGGCACCGCAAACAGGCGCGGGTAGACGGTGAGCACCGCCCGGTCGGGCGCAAACAGCTCAAACTTGGACCATCCCAGCGGATCTCCGCCCCACACCCGGGCGGGGCCCATAATCCAGCGCCCGCGCTCGCGGGCCACCACGGTCACCCGATGGCGCACGCGCTCGTGGGACCCGACGGGAAAGGCTCCCCACACCGCACTGCCCAGTGCCATCTTCTGAAATCCCGGCGGCTTGGGGTCGGCCACCTCCAGGCCCAGTGGCACCGTGTCCTCGAAGTGCACGGCTGTCAGCGGCCAGGGGCGCGGATGCTCGACCGTCACCCACACCTCCGCCGCCTGCCCAATCACCACGGCGGCCGCATCGGTGCGGTGGCCGACTTTAAGGGTGGCGATGCTTTCGTTGGTGAGCCACTCCGCAGCCAGCGCCAGCACCAGCAGGAACGCCGCGGCGGCACTGACCAGCGGCACTCCCACAAACAGGCCGGCTATGCCCACGATCACAAAAAACGACAGGGCCCAATCGCGGCCGGTAAGCCTCATAGGGCTTCAGTAGGCGCCGGCACCTGCTCCAGCACCCGCTGCACGGCCACTGCTCCGCTGTCGCCCATGACCTCGGCGTCCGCTCCCATCAGCAGGCGATGCGCCAGCACCGGCACCGCCATGGCTTTCACGTCATCGGGCAGCACATACGTGCGGCCATTCAGGTACGCCCAGGCCCGCGCCGTGCGCACCAGCGCCAGGGTGGATCGCGGGCTGGCGCCCAGGCGCACCCCCGGGTGCTCGCGCGTGGCCCGCACCAGCGCCACCAGGTATTCCTCCACCACCGGGTCTACCGACACCCGCCCCGCTTCTCTCCGCCAGGCTTCCACGTCCGCGGCCCTGGCCACCGGCTTCAGCGACCCCAATGGGTCTTCCACGCCCAGGCGCCGCATCATGTCCAGCTCCTCTGCGGCTGAGGGATACCCCACCGTGGCCGACAGCAGAAACCGATCCAACTGCGCCTCCGGCAGGGGGTAGGTGCCTTCCATCTCGACCGGGTTTTCGGTGGCCAGCACCATGAAAGGCTCGGGCACCGCATGCGTCACACCATCCACCGTCACCTGCCGCTCCTCCATGCACTCCAGCAGCGCTGCTTGGGTGCGGGGCGTCGCACGGTTGATTTCGTCCACCAGCACCAGGTGGCTCAGCACCGGGCCGGGGCGGTAGTTGAACTCAGCACTGCGGGGATCGTACACGGAGACACCCACCACATCGCCCGGCAGCAAGTCGGGGGTGCCCTGGATCCGCTGAAACCCCAGCGCCAGCGAAGCAGCGAAGGCGCGGCTCATGCGGGTTTTGGCCACTCCCGGCACATCCACCAGCAGCACGTGGCCGCGGGCCACCAGCGCCGCCAGCAGCAGCTTGGCCACCTCACGCTTGCCGACCACCACCCGATCCAGCTGATCCAGCACCGCCTCAAATGAATCCGGACCAGTGCCCCGCTGTCCATCTCCATCCATGCGCTTTGGTCAGTCCCTTCCCGTCAAAATGCAGCGATCCGTCCCATGCCCTCTCGGGTCCATCTCTGGTCCATCTCTGGTCCATCTCTTGTCCATCCCTGCTCTATCTCTGGTCCGTCCATCCGGACCGAGGGGATTCATTCACGGTCAACGCCCCGATCGGGATTTTGGTTCATTCGGGTGACGGCTTCCGCGCCCAGCTCCTAGTGGCCGGTGAAGTGCGGCGGCCGCTTGTGCAGAAAGGCGTCCGTGCCTTCCCGCGCGTCGGCGGTGGCCGCCACCCCCCCAAAGCACTGGGCTTCCCACGCCAGCCCGTCCGCCAATTCGCGATCCCATCCGCCGCGCACCGCGCGCTTGGCCGCCACCAGCGCCTGTGGCGCTTTCGCCGCCAGCTCCGCGGCCCAGGAGTCCGCGGTGGCGGACAGCTCCGCATCCGGCACCACCTGGTTGGCCAGACCCAAGCGCAGCGCCTCAGCGGCCGCAACTTGCCGGCCGGTCAGCACCAGCTCCAGCGCCCGCCCCTCTCCCACCAGGCGCCCGAGCCGCTGGGTGCCGCCAAAGCCCGGGATAATCCCCAGGCCAATTTCCGGCAGCCCCACTTTGGCGGATTCGGCCATCAGGCGCAGATCGCCGGCCAGAGCCAGTTCGAGCCCTCCGCCTAGCGCATACCCGTTGATGGCCATGATGCTGACCAGTCGGCTGGACGCGAGCCGGCTGAAGACACTCTGACCCGCGCGGCTGAACGCTTCGGCGGACGCTCCGCTCGACAGCGCGGCAATCTCGCCGATGTCAGCGCCGGCCACAAAGGCGCGCCCCGCGCCTGTCACCACGATCACCCGGACCCTGACGTCCTCTTCGAGGGCACTGAGCGCCGCCGCAAGCTCATCCAGCACCTGGCGATTCAGTGCATTGAGCGCCTGCGGCCGGCTGATGGCCACCCGGGCCACCCCGCTGCCACCCGTGGGCCACTCAACCGCTACAGTCTTTTCCGATGTCTCCGCGGACACGACTACCCGCCTCCTTTGGCCGCCGGCGCCAGCCGCGACCGTCCCAACACGTGATCCGCGCAAATGGCCAAACCCTCCAGCGTCAGGCGCGGCACGACCTCGACCGGGAAGTCGAGGTGAGGCGCCAGCCGTGCGCCCCAGCCGCCGGTCAGCACCACCGGGCATTCGGCCCCCAAGAGCCGCCACGTGCGCCGCACCAGCCGATCCACACTGCCCACCAGGGTTTGGGCCACGCCGACCTGGATCGCCTCGTGGGTGGCCCCGCCCAGCGTGGCGTCGGTCAGTTGGGTCAGCGACGGGGGAATCATCGGCAGCCGCGCGGTCCCTTCCGCCAGCGCCTGGGCCATAAAGTGCGGCCCGGGCGCAATCGCGCCGCCCATAAAGCGACCGGTGGCCGAGACGGCATCTACAGTGGTGGTGGTGCCGACGTCCACCACCACCACTGCCCGCTGCACCAGCGCGAAGGCGGCCAAGGCATTGGCAAAGCGGTCCGCGCCCAGGCTGTCCGGGGGCGCGTAGGATACCTCCATCCCGTAGCCGGGTGGCGAGACTTCCAACACCTTCCCCTCCGACAGCGCCTCGCCGACCCGCACGAAGGCGGGCGTCAGCAGCGGCACTACGCTCGCCAGCACCACGTTGTCCACCACGTCGAAGCCAGCCTCGGCCAAAAAGCCTTTAAGGGGTTGGCGATATTCATCCGCCGTGCGGCGCACGTCCGTGGACATGCGCCATTCATGACTCCACTGGCCATCTTGGCGCAGGCCTAACTTAATGTGCGTATTGCCGACATCAATGGCCAACAAGCTGTCCAATGGAACACCCAGCGCCATTTCCCGCCTCCTGGCTCGATATCCTAGCATACGGTGGCGGGCCGCCCCGACTCCCGGATCGCACGCCAGCGGTCGAGATTCTCCTGCGATTGTTCTCCTCATAAAAAGGAACATGTGGCACAGACAAGAACACTGGGATCATTAAGGAAGATGCCCCAGCGGGAAGCGATGGGCTGCGGCGGCATCTTCGTGCGCTGGAACGCTGCGCTCAACGAGGCAAACGAGGGAAGGGAGATCGCACGTGGAAGTTTGGGGGCGCAAGGCCCAGCGGGGGCAGTCACTCCTGGTCGTGGCGCTGATGCTGCCGGTGCTGCTGGGCATGGCCGCTGTCGGGGTGACCGTCGGCAGCGTGTACTTCGCCAAGACGCAGCTGCAAAATGCCGTGGACGCGGCAGCCCTGGCGGGGGCCCATCAGCAAGCCGCCCATCCGTCCGCTTCACTGTCCAGCCAAGCGGCGCTCATCACCGCGGATGACCCCCACAGCACCAGCGACACGGTCGCCAATGTGCCGGGGCAGCCCACGCTGGTGCGGGCCACCGCCTACGAAAGTGTGCCGGCGGGCCTCGCGGGGCTGTTTGGCATTCGGCAGTTCACCGTGGGCGCCACGGCAGTGGCGTGCCACGGGCCCGGGCCAGCCTTCGACTGGGCCATTTTTCAGGGGTCCCCCTCCCAGACGCTGACTTTCAAGTATGGCAGCAACACCGTCAATGGCGGGGTGCACTCGAATCAGAACACCGTCGTTGATCGGCAGGCCCAAGAGGTGACCGGCACGCTGTCCGCCACCGGCACCTTGACCCCCGATCCGCCCGAGTCCTCGTCGGTCAGCAACACCGTTGGCAGCTGGGTGGCCGGGGCCCGCTTATCCCCATGCCCACCTGGCCCATGCCCACCCTGTTCACTTCGACGGATGCCCAGGTCATTGACGGCAACGACACGATCCCCGGTGGCACCACCATAACGGGCAACCTGCTGGTGGACGGCAACCTGACCGTAGACGGCAACGTCACCGTCAACGGCTCGCTGAAGAAAAATCGCCGCGCGGCTGCAAAGCGTCTCGAGCGCACGCGCGGTGGGCAGCCGCTCGTAGCGCACCCGCGGCGGAAGCGGCCCCGGCTCGACGGTGCCAAACAGCCTGACGGTGAGATCCGGCACGGTCCGGCAGGCCAGATCCCCAATCCTCCCGGCGTGTCTTGCCAGGCCGCCGAGTGATGCAGCATGGCCACGTGGTGGGGGGGCGCGATCCGCTGGCGGGGTGAGCAGCCGACACTGGTCAAAGTCCAGGCCGTTGGGGATGTACGAGATGGATCCCGCCACCCCCAGATCCCGGCCGCCGCCCACGATCCGGGGGCCCATCCCAAACTTCGTGGTGCTGTATCAAGTAATATTGGCGACGCCCAGCCGCCCGCCAGCCCGGTGGCCACGAGAGGCGTCCCGCGGCTCAGCCAGCACCTGGTCAGGTGCGCGGAAAATCTCAGGGCGGCTGGCCCCCAGCCCGGAAAACAAAAACCTCGCGCCAGCTCCCGGCGATTGGCCCAGGGCCACAGCAGGTTCTGCACCGCGCCGCCCGCGGTCCCCTCCAGCCGGGCGTGTGAATCAGCTCCACCTGGTGGCCGCGCGCGGCCAGGCGGGATCCATACTCGGCGGCCACCTTGAAGCCCCTAATGGGGGTGAGCTGAACCGCGGCAGCAAAAGCCCAATGCGCATGCGCTCCTCCCGGCCTGCTCGCAAGCCCGCCCCTACTCCTGCAGATACAGCACCACGCGCTCCCGCCACAGCAGCCGGAGCCTCACCAGTGCCAGCACCACCATCACGGCCCAAACACCAGCGCCGCCTAGCTCGTCTGGGCCGCGGTCAGCGTGAGGGTGAGCCACCCCAAGGCAAAGGAGAGAGGATGGCGCCCACAGACAGCATGGTGGCCATGTAGGCGATGCGCTGCTCCCCTGCCCGGAGCGCCACGAAGGTGCCACCACCGCCAGATATACACAAAGCGCCACCGACAGGGCGAAGGCCGCCAGGCGACCGATAGGAGTGCCAAGATACAGCCAGTGCCAGGCGGTGTGAGTAATGAGGGCCCGTCGCCAGCTGGTGGGGGTGGCAAGAAGCGCGGCGGCGCACCCGCTGGCGGCCACCCCCACCAGCTGGGCGGCAAGAAGCGCGGCATCGGGGATCGGCGTGGTGAAGAGATAATCCCGCGTGCGCCCGACGCGCTCCTGCAGCACTAAGTCGGGCGCCGTCTGGGCCGCCCTCACCACCGCTGTCAGCCGTACGCCCACGGCCTGGAACAGGGTGGTGGGGTTGGATGCCAAGGGGCCATGGGTATCGGCCAGCCCCAGCGGCCGCAGCACACCCATCAGCAGGCCACCAGCCCAAACACGGCGAAAAAGCGGCGGTGGCCAAATGACTCGGTGACTTCCTTGCGGATCATGGTGGCCCGGCCACGCATGCGCATCGCCCCCCACCCGCTTCAGATAGGTTTCCTCCAGCGACACCGCTTCGGGAATGACGGTGCGCACCCCGACCTCTGTTGCCACGAGGGCGGCGACGACGCCGTCAATGTCGCTCGCCTCCGCCATGGCCACCCGCCATTCGCCTGCCCCCAGTGGCGCCAGCGTGGCACCGCCCGGCAGCCCCCGCCCGCTGCGGGACCGCTCCGCGCCAGCTGCGCGGCAGGCAGGCCCCCGCCCCCAATCTGGCCGGGAGCGTCCACCGCCAAGAAGCGCCCCGCCTGCAGAATCTCACCGTGTCGCAGCTGCGCTGGGCTTCTGCCAGCAGGTGGGTGCAGAGGAAGCTGGACAGCGACTCTTCGGCCAGCGACACCAGCACGTCCCGCACCATGACTATAGTGGCGGGGTCGAGCCCCGCCGTCGGCTCATCCAGGATCAGCAAGTCGAGGGCCGGCACCAGGGCACGGGCCAACCCCAGCTTCTGCCGCATGCCCTTGCTGAAACCCGACACCCGTTCGTGCCGCCGATCCCACAGGTCCACGCGGTGCAGCATCGCCCCCACGCGCGCGCGCCGCTCCCTCTTGGGTCACCGGATTCAGCCCGAAAACCGCCGCTGATCCCGAGGTGGGCGCCAACAGCCCCACCAGCAGGCGCACGGTGGGGGTTTTGCCCGCCATTGGGGCCCTAAATCCAAAGGCGGAGCCGCGCGGCACGGATAAATCCAACCCGGACAGCGCCCAGCGGCAGCCAAGCATTGCCGATGAGCCGGTCAGCTCCGACTCCAGCGGGATTCCAATTCCACCCACCATGTGGCGCGCGTGGGGTGGGGCGCCAGATATTGCGGGCCGTTGGCGTTTAGCAAGCCGATGAGCTCGGGCAGGTACGGGGCCAAAGCCTCCGGGCGCTTGTCCACCATGCGGCGGTAGGTGTCCAGCAAACTCTCCGGATTGTCGCCGCGCGACATCGAGCCCGCTCGCAGCCGATACCGATACAGCGGCGCCGGGATGGCCACCCCTCCGTAGCCCGCCAGCACCAGGCTAATGGCCGAATCCCAATCCTCCAGGCCATACACCAGTGACGGGTCATTCAGTCCCGCGCGGGCAAAGGCATCCCGGCGCACCACCATGGACGCGGCAGGAAACGTGCTGTGGTAAAGCAGATAGGGCGACCCTGTGGTCCAGGTGGGCCACACCTCGCGGCGGTCGCCGTAGCCGCCCATCCAGCTCCCCACCATGGCCACGTTGTCGTACGCGTCGAAAATGGCCAGCGCCCGCGCAAAGTAGTCCGGCTCCACCTGGTCGTCCGCATCCACAAACGCCAGCAGCGCACCGTGCGCGGCCGCCGCGCCCACGTTGCGCGCCTTAGCCAAGCCGCCGTGCGGGGCGCGCACCACACTGACGCTAGGATGGCGCGCGGCCAGGCGGTAAAGGCGGGCGATGCTTTCCCCATCGTGGCTCGCATCGTCGACAATGATCACCTCGTCGGGCGGCACGGTGCTGGCAAGCACGCTGGTCAGCGCTTCATCCACATAAGCCCCAAGATTGTAATACGGGATAACCACGGTAAGCTGCGGCCCCGGCGGAAGCACGGGCAGCGGCGCCACCGGTGTGGCAAATGGAAAGGCGCCGCGCTTTGCTCGCCGGCGCGGAAGGCCGCGAAGCCAATCCACCTTGGCCTCCATCACCTTGGCCGGATGCGCCACCTGCGTGGCCGTCTCCCGCGCGGCGGCCCCCATCGCGGCGCGCCGGTCGGCCGGCAGGTCCAGGGCCGCTGCAAGGCTGGCGCTGAGGTCTGCGGGGTCTCCGGCGGCGCAGAGGATGCCGTTCCAGCCGCTGCGAATCAGCTCGCGCTGCCCACCCGCGTCACTGGCCACAACCACTTGCCCGCGCGCCATGGCTTCCAGCACCGTGTAGGGGAAGTTTTCAAACAGCGACGGCACCACCGCCACCGGAGCGCGTGCCGCCACCTCCGCCATGGCGGCGGGCGGGAGCATGCCATGAAACACGATGAGGCCCCGGCCGATGTAGCGGGCGTAGCGCGCTTCCAGGTACGCGCGCATGCTCTGGGCGAGGGGAAAGTACCAGCTGTCGCCCGCCACCACGTCCAGCACGGTGGTGCGGCCCCGCTCCCACAGGCGGGCCATCGCGTCAAACAGCTCCACGACACCCTTCAAGCGCTGCAGCCGTCCGACAAACACCACGCGGTCGGCCGGGGCGCCCACCTCCATCGGCCGGGCGGCGCTTGCCGGAAAGGGATTCGGAATCACGGCGGCCCGGCCGACGGCCACGCGCTCTTCCACCGCCCGAGCGACAAAGTGGCTCGGAAAAATGACCCCGTCCGCGGCAGCCACCGCAGCCCGCTCCATCTCCGCCACCCAAAAGTCGGGCAGCCGATGGACCGGGGCCGCTTCATACGCGTCCAGCAGAAACTTCGGGGCGTGCACCGTCACCACGATGGGGACATCGGCAAACACGGGGTCCCCGGTGAGCCGGCGCATCGCCATGAAGTATCCGAGCGCCTGATAGTCCTGCGCCTCGATCACGTCGGGCGGGCCGCGGCGCTCCATCTCTTCGGCCGCGGCTGCGGCATACTGCCACGCCCGGCGCGCCACGCCTTCCAGGCGCCACGACGGGTCGGCCGCATACCCCTCGCCAAACCGCACCAGGTCCAAGCCCGGCTGGACCGTGCGGTGAACCAACGTGGCATCGGCCACCGCCTGGTCGTACAGCAGCACCGTGACCTCGTGGCCGCGCTGGGCCAATGTCCTCGCGGTCACGTCGGCGTAGGTGGCAATGCCCCCATCCATGCGCGGGGGAAAACCCGAAGTGGCCAGCCACAGCCTCACCCTCTTGGGTCTCCTGCTGCTGGCACTGCTGCCGCCTCCTGCCGCACGTGCGTCGCCATGGCCTCCTAGCCCGTGATGGCAAGATCGTGCCACAGCGGCTCCCGCCTCACAAGCGAGCCGGGCGGCAGAGCTTGAGGGCGGCGGCCGGCCCTGAAAGTTCGAGGCGGAGATGCTGGCGCCAAGCGGCTGGCGGCGGAGAGAGGCACGCCTCGCCTACAATCAGCAAGTAGCCCCGCTGCCCTTTTGGGCGCGGCGGGCGTGGGCGCCCTTCGTTGGGATGGGATCGGAACGAATCGGGCCGAGTCAATCGGCGTAGACGGCCCACCGTTGAGCGAGGGCAGGCTACCTTCGCTTCTTGCGCCGGATGGGCCCACCCAGCGAGACCAGTTTCACAAACATCCACACCATCACGTGCATAGCGCTCTCTCCTCTCGGACCCGGCTGCCCCAGAGATCCAAGGCGATACCGCTTCACAAGCGAATTGCGAATCGAGCTCCCATCTGCCATCCTCGTAGGCTGGCGATTCGCGGCAGTATGACTTGTACCGACTCTTTGCCACCACTGGCCACTGTGGCCAGCTCGGTGCGGCAAACGGTTCTCCCAAAACCCTGTCACAGCGGAGGGGCGTGAGACGCCATAAGGGCTTGGCGCGTGGACTGAGCAGCAGCCCCCCGGTGGAGTCCCGTGGCACCATGCATACCGAACCGGCCACCGTGGACCCCGTCGCGGCCCCTGATTGGGCCGACCGTTTGACGGTGCGCTTGATCCGTCCCGCCGAGGTCGTGGGCTGGTGGGCGAAGCGCTGGACGACGTCGCCTGTGCGGATGACCAGTGGGTCGTGCTGTTCGGCGGGGCGGCGGCGCCGGCCCCTGCGCCGCCGCGCTCTTGGCCACTCTGCCGCCGCCAACCCTTCCTCAAAGGGCACTTCAGCGGGTGCGGCCATAAAGTCGGCTGCCGCGTGCCCAAAACGGTCATGGACGGCCCCGACTTTGCCGTGGCCGTGACGGTCCTCCAAGACACTATTGACCCCGGGATGCAGCCGCGCCTACAATAGGTGTACGACCTTCGGGGCACGGTGAGGGGGCAACCCCAATTCCGGATCGGCGGTGATGCGCTTTAGGCGTCAAGTCCGCGAGCCAATAGGCAGGAGCCGGTGAGAATCCGGCACCGACAGTACAGTCTGGATGGGAGAAGGCGACGGCCCGTCAAGGGCGCCTTTTCCTGTGGTTCCCCCGAAGACCGGGGGAGCCTTTTTTGTTGGGGGTGGTGGAATGTCCAGCGCCAGTGCACCGATGCGAGAGGCGCTCCGCTGGGCGCGGCGCGCCATCGGACGCACCCACCCCAATCCGCTGGTGGGCGCGGTCATTGTCAGCGCCGCGGGTGCCCCGGTGGGACGCGGGTATCACCACCGCGCGGGAGAGCCGCATGCCGAGGTGCTGGCGATCCAGCAAGCGGGCGCTCTCGCCCGCGGCGGCACGCTGTATGTCACGCTGGAGCCGTGCCGCCACACCGGCCGCACCCCGCCGTGCACGGATGCCATTCGGGCGGCGGGCCTGGCGCGCGTGGTGTATGCCCTGCCGGACCCACACGCCGCTGCTGCTGGCGGCGGCGAGGTGCTGCGGCGGGCGGGGCTCGCGGTGGAGGTGGGCGACGGTGCCGAGGAGGCACTCGAGCAAAATGCTGGGTATTTTTCCTGGACCGTGCGCCGGCGTCCCTGGGTTCTGTTGAAAAGCGCCGTGTCGGCCGATGGCAAAGTCGCGTCGGTGGCCGGGCAGTCCAAGTACCTGACGGGCCCAGCGGCGCTGGCCGACGTTCATCGGCTGCGCTCCGCCGCTGACGCCATCTTGGTGGGCATTGGCACGGTGCTGGCCGATGACCCGCTGCTCACCTGCCGCGGCATCCGCGGTGGGCGGGATCCCGTGCGTGTGGTGCTCGACAGCGCCGGGCGGCTGGCACCGTCGGCTCGAGTGCTGAACCCGCGTGAGCAGCGGTGGGCGGGCGCCCCGACGCTGGTGTACACCGGCCACGGCACCACCCCGCAGTTTGAGCGCCAGGTGTTCTCGCGCGGGGGCGAGGTGGTCCAGGTGGATGAGTCCGAGCCCGGCCGACTCAATTTGGCCGCCGTATTGGCAGATCTCGGGGAGCGCGGCCTGTACACCGTGCTGGTGGAGGGCGGCCCCACGATTCATGCCGCCTTCATCACGGCCGGCCTCGCCGACGCCTGGCGCGCCTATTGGGCCCCGCTGCTGCTGGGTGGCCCCGCACCGGGGCCCGTGGGGGGCGCGGGGGTGGCGCAGCTCCAAGACGCCCCCCGCCTTGCCAAGTCTCGGATGGTGCGGCTCGGCCCGGATGTGCGCTGGGACGCATACTTTGAAGTGTCGTGGAAGGAGCTGGCGTCGAGATGTTTACCGGACTAGTGGAGGCGACCGGCGTGGTGGCAGCGTTTGTGCCGACGCCCGACGGCGCTCGCCTCAGCATCGACACCCCCCTGTCTGCCACGCTGGCCGTCGGCGACAGCATTGCCGTCAACGGGTGCTGCCTGACGGTGGTGGACCACACCGACGGCCAGTTTTCGGCGGACGTGACGCCGGTGACGATGTCGGTCACCACTCTGTCGCTCCCGGACCTCCCGGTGGACGAAGCTGTCAACTTGGAGCGCCCACTCCGGCTGGGAGATCGCCTGGGCGGCCATGTGGTAACCGGCCATGTGGACACGGTGGGAGTGGTGCTGGCGGCGGAGCCCCTGGGTGAAGGCGAGACAGTCCAGCTGGAGTGCTCGCTGCCTGCCGCCGGCCGCCCCCTCGTGGTGGATAAGGGCTCCATCGCGGTGAACGGAGTGTCCCTGACGGTGGTGCGCCTCACGCCGCGAGGATTTGCAGTCGCCCTGATTCCCCACACCCGCTCCCGCACGACGCTGGGCCAAGCGGCCCCGGGCCGCCGGGTGAACCTGGAGTTCGACCTGATGGGCAAGTACGCCTTGAACCGCATCACGGAGGAGGTGCCTTCATGAGTGCCACCAGAGACACCCTGCCAGAAGAATCCGAAGCGGTCCGAGCGGATCGGGCCGCGCTGGAGGCAAGCATTGCCGCGGTCAGCGCCGCGGTGGCAGCCATTCGCGGCGGCGGCATGGCCGTAGTGCTGGACGACCAGGAGCGCGAAAACGAAGGCGATTTGGTAATGGCGGCCGATGCCGTCACTCCGGCCGCCATCAATTTCATGGCGCAGTATGGCCGCGGGCTCATCTGCGTGCCCATGACCGCGGAGCGGCTGGAGCAGCTGGCGCTGCCCCAGATGGTGGCGGCGCCGCAGGATTCCATGCGCACAGCGTTCACGGTATCGGTCGATGCCCAGCGGGGGGTAACCACCGGCATTTCGGCAGCCGACCGGGCTCGCACCATCCAGGTGCTGATTGACCCGGAGGCCGGGCCGGCGGACTTGGTGCGGCCGGGGCACATTTTCCCGCTGCGCGCCCAGGAAGGCGGCGTGCTGAGGCGGCCGGGCCACACGGAGGCGGCGGTCGACTTAGCGCGGATGGCCGGGCGGCAGCCGGCCGGCATCGTGTGCGAGGTTCTTCGGGAGGACGGCACCATGATGCGGGCGCCCGAACTGGCGCAGTTTGCCCAGCAGCACCATCTGCCGGTCATGCACATTGCGGATCTCATTCGGTATCGGCTGCAGCACGAGCAATTGTACATCCGGGGAGCGGAGAGCGAGCTGCCGACGCGCTACGGCCTGTTCACCGCCCGCGCGTACTTGGAGCCGGAGGCCGGCCTCACGCATCTGGCGGTCATCAAGGGAAACGTGGCGGACGGCCGCCCGGTGCTGGTGCGCGTACACTCTGAGTGCCTCACCGGCGACGTGTTTGGGTCGGAGCGCTGCGACTGCGGGGAGCAGCTGGACGCCGCGCTGCGCCAAATTGCGGCGGAGGGCCGCGGGCTGGTGCTGTACATGCGCCAGGAAGGGCGCGGCATTGGGCTGGCCAACAAGATTCGAGCCTACGCCCTGCAGGACCAAGGCATGGACACCGTGGCCGCCAACGTGGCCCTCGGCTTCCCGGCGGATATGCGGGACTATGGCGTGGGATCCCAGATTTTGTCCGATCTCGGCGTGAAGGAGCTCCGGCTGCTGACCAACAACCCCAGAAAATACTATGCGCTGGCAGGATACGGCCTGTCGATTGTCGAACGGGTGCCTATTCGGGTGGCGCCCCGGGAAAGCAATGCGCGCTATCTAGCCGCCAAGCGGGACCAGATGGGCCACTGGCTCTAGGCGGACCGGGCAGGAGGGAATCGAGCATGGCACGGTTTAGAGGGCGGCTCACCGCCCACCCGGACGACCGGTTTGCGATCGTGGTGAGCCGATTTAACCAGCAGGTGACGGCGGCCCTGGAGCAGGGGACCCGCGACTTTTGGGAGCGGCAAGGCGTCGACCCATCGGCCATCGACGTGGTGGAGGTGCCAGGCGCCCTGGAGCTGGCGGTGGTGGTGGAGCGCCTGCTGGCCAGCGGCTACGCCGCTATCGTGTGCCTCGGCGCTGTGGTTCGCGGTGATACGCCCCACTTTGACTACGTCGCCGCCAATGCGGCCGGGCGGCTGGCCAACCTGGCGGGCCGGACCCGCACGCCGGTGATTTTTGGCGTGCTGACCTGCGACACCATGGAGCAGGCGCGAGACCGCGCCGGCGGCAAGGCCGGCAACAAGGGGGCGGACGCCGCCGCAGCCGCACTGGAAATGGCGGACTTGATGCGCCAGCTGCCTGCCGGGAGCGTGGGATCGTGAACGGCGACGGCCCTGTCAGCCTCGGCCCCTACCTGCGCCGCGTGTGGCAGTACCTGATTGCCATCGCGGTGTTTGCGCTGGCCGATGGCGTGCTGAGCCAGGTAAACACGTCGTGGGCGCTGGTGCTGCAAGGCGTGGCCATCGTCCTGATGCTGGGCGCGCTGGGCGGCCTCATCTGGGCCGCGCGGCGCAAGTAGATCCACCTGCCCCCGATGGATCCTGGGCCGCCGAATTCACCCACCCGCATTGACCGCCGGGGCCGGTGCCCGTAGCATCAGCGGCAGGAAACCGGTCCCGCGACCGCAAATCATTCGCGCCTGATCTGCGCGCGCGAGGGAGCTGTTAGGTGTGTCTTTTACCGCGGCGGCCCTGCCTGGCCTCGACACAGCATTAGCCCGGCACCTCAGCACGCTCGTGGTGGTGGGCCGCGGCCCGTGGGATGCGGCGGCCGACTTGGACGTAAAGCGCCTGGGCCTCTTGGCCGCCCGCCGCGGCTGGGCCAGCCTCTACTTCGCGCCCACGCCCGCCGCGATTGAGGTGTCGCCGGCCCCCAGTCCCCCAGTGAGTGACGCCACGCTGTTTGCCCGCATCGCCGGGCCGTGGGCCGCCGCCCACAGCGTGCGCTGGCAGGGACTCGCCTTGGGCACGGCCCCGCCGGACCTCATCGTGGAGGGCGTCCAGCGGTCCCGGCCAGGGGCCATCATCGAGTTTTTGCAAGGGCGTGTGCCCACCGCGGTGGCGCTGGCCGACGGCGACGGCCCCTGGCACCACCGGGAGTGCTTAGACAGCGGCTGCCTGTGGGAGGCGGGGCAGCTGGCCGCACTGATTCAGGACGCTCGCCATCGCGACGTGCCGCTGTCCGTGCCGGACGGCTTGGATCGGACGGGGCGGCCCATCGTCCCGGTGCTCGTCAGCGGCTCGCCCGAAGATCAAGCGTTTGTGAAGGCGCTGGCCAGCGTCGGCGGGGTGTACTGGCGGGTGCTGGGCGGCCGCCACGCTACGCTCCCTCCCGCCCCCCTGCTGCTGGGCGAGCTGCCCACCTGGCAGGCGGTTGTGGTCCCGCCCCATCGGCCGGCGCTGGACCACCCCTGGGTGCAGGCGTGGCTAGCCGACCTCGCCGATTGGGGCATTCCGCTGGTGGGACACGTGGGCCCCACTTCGGCTCCTCTGCGCACGCTGGCGGCTAAGACAGCCCGAGACGTCGCTCGGGCTGTCGCGAGCCTCACCCTGACGCCGATGCGCGCGCCGCAGGATGAGTCCCCCGCCACCGCCGACGCCTGGGCCCAATTGGCCATCCGAGGAGCCAAGACATGTCGGACCGCCTAGCCGCGCCAACGCCCCCGCGCGGCGTGATGCTCCTGATGGCGGTGTTTGGGTGGCGCGATGACAAGCTGTCGGATTCCTTTCGGCACACCGCGCGCATCTGGGCGCGCCGCGGCGATTTTGATCTGTGGTTCCTGGACCCCTGGTACCCCCAGCACCCGCTGGACTGGTCGCTTTCCCAGGGCGGAGATTTGGGCGCCCACCATGTCATCCCCACGAAGGACGGCCAAGGGGTGGAGGTGGAGTCCGCCCACGGGGAGCAGCTGTATGCCGCCATCCGGACTGGCCCCGTGACCCTGTACGGCCAATCCTATTCGGCGACACTGCTGCGCGCCTTAGACCAGCTGCTGGTCCCCGACGTCATCATGTATCAGGTGCTGGAGGATGCTTGTGATCCGGCGATGGCGAATCGCGCCGACCACGATGCCGTGCGCGCGCGGGCCTCCCTGCTGCTGTCCATCTCCCCCGCCACCGACCGGCACCTGGGCAGTGACCCGCGCGTGGTGCCGCTCGGCCAGTACGTCGACCCGGATCAGTGGCGCGTGCCCGCCCCGGATACGCCTCGGTGGGCGTTCGGGTTTTTCGGCAATTTCACCGACTGGGTCGACTGCCACCTGCTGGCCGCCGTCGCCCGCGCCTGCCCCACGGAGCGCCTGGGCCTCATCGGGCCCGTCCGCCCCGAAGGGGTGGACGGACTGGCCGAGCTGCTGCGCCTGCCTAACGTCGACTATATCGGCCCCGTGGCGCATGACCTGCTGCCGTCGGCCGTCGCCGGCATGGAAGTGTGCCTGCTGCCGCGCACCCAGAGCCCGCGCTCGCTGGCCTGCAATCCCCTAAAACTTTACGAGTGCATGGCCGCCGGCAAGCCGCTGGTCGCCACGCCGCTGGAGGTCATGAAGCCCTATGCCGACATCCTGTATGTGGCGGAGGCCCACCAGTTTGCGGCCGCGGCGCAGCAGGCGCTTTCCGACGTGCGGTCGGGCCGGTTTGCGGCGGCGCGCCAGGCAGCCGGCTGGGCCGTGGCGCGGGAGCGGTCCTGGCTGGCCCGCGCCGACCGCCTCACGGCGCTGTGGGACCAAGTGAGCGGCCAAGGGTCGGCGCCGGCCACCGGATAGTTGTCCCTCACACCGGGCGGCCGCCTTGACGGAGGCGCGCCGATCCCGTACCGTTCGGGCCATGGGAGCGATAAAGGGATCCCCGATGGTCTGGTGCGAGCGCTTGCGCCGCCAACCGACCTTACACCCCTAATTTCATAGGGTCGGGCGCGGCCGCTCGCCGCGCGCATCGGGGATTGGCCTGTTCCTTGTTCTATCTGCCCGCATAGCAGTGCCGGAACGTTGGGGGGCGAGTCTCGCCTCCCTTTGCTGTGCGTCTCTGTGCGCATCTCAGTACCTCGGCAGCCTCCGTCTTGTGGCGGCCGATCTGGGCTGCCAAGCCCGGAACGCTGTCGCTGCTGAACCTTTTCTCCGACGTTCTCGCCTGCTGCGAGCGGCCGCGCTCTTTTCGGCGCTGATGTGCGCCAGAAGGGAGGGCCGCGATGTCACGGCGGCCACAATCAGGTAGACGAGATGCGCCCCATGCCAGGCTTGGCCACGGCCGGCGGCCAGACAGGGCCCGCGCCGCGCTCGGGCAGCACTTTCTCCGCGACCGCGGGATCGCGGGGTGGATGGTGCGCCGGGCTCGCGTGGGCCCCCACGACTTGGTGATGGACATTGGCGCCGGTGACGGCGCCCTCACGATTCCGCTGGCAGCCCGGGCGGGCGCGGTCGTGGCCCTCGAATGTGATCCGGTGCTGGCCGAGCGCTTGCGCACGCGCACCCACACAAGGGAGACGGTCACCGTGGTACAGCGGGACTTTCTTGCGTGGCCGCTCCCTCGGTCCGCGTTCACCGTGGTGGCTAACCTCCCGTTTGGCATCACGACGGCGGTGCTCCGCCGGCTGCTGGATCCGCGGGCGCCGATAGCGCGGGCGGTGCTGCTCATCGAGCGGGGCGCCGCCCGGCGGTTCACGCGGTGCCCCGCATCCGACCCGGAGATTATCACCTGGCACACGTGGTTTGCTCTTATCTGGGAGCGGCACGTGTCGCCCTCCTCGTTCGTCCCTCCCCCCACGGTCGACGCCGCGGCGATCGTGCTCGAGCGGCGTCCCTCCCCCGATCTCCCCCCGAGTGGGTGGATGGGTATCGGGCGTTCTTGGAAAGCGCCCTGGTCGACCCGGCGCTTCCGCTCAAGCGGGCCCTCCTCGGAATTTTCACGCCGGCGCAGCTGGTGCGCGCCCTTTACCCGCTCCAATTGGACCGGGAGGCGCCCGTCGCGTCGGTCACGCCGAACGGGTGGGGGCGCTTGTATCTGACGATGCGCCCGCACGCCCATCCCCGCCAGTGGCCGCGGGCCGCGCGCTCCCGCAGCCAGCGGGGAGGTCCCTAGTGGGCGGCACGGGTGGGGTGCCGGTCTTGTGCATGGCCGCCCGTGCGCCACACGCAGTGCACCGGCCGGCAGCGGCCGCGTGGGAGGGTGCGCCGGATGCTCCGCCTCAGCGCCTCTGAGGTCGGGTATCTGGGGCCGCCTGCCGGATCGGGAGAGTGGAGGGCCTCAGTGCATCCCTCGCACAAACCCGAGAATGACGAGAGCTACCATCAGCGCGATGTACACCCGCAGCCCCCAAAATACGATGCGAATGCTGCGGGGCGGGGTGATTCGCGTCAGGGAGACCGGCGCCTCCTCGGAGTCCAATACCGTCAGCACGGGGTCGCGCTTCTTGCTCACGCGTGGCACCTCCTCTGTAAACTCTCTAAAGCCGGCTGGGAAATACCACCGAGAGCCCGTACAGGCCGCTGAGCACCACCAAGAGCCCCACGATGGCCATCGCGGCGCCGTTTTGCCACGGCTTGTTGACGTGCCGCCCCATGATTTCGCGGTCATTGAGCAGCAGCAGCAAAAACAGCAGCGCGGCGGGCATGAAGATGGAGGCGAGCACTTGGACCGTCAAGTTGAGAAACCCCAAGGGTGCTTGGGGAATGAGCACAATGCCGGCGGCGATCCCGGCGCTGGCCAGGCCAGGCAGATAAAACCGCCACGCCTGCCGCACCGGCAAGTTAATGCTGCGGGGCCAGCCAAACGCCTCACCCGTCGCCCAGGCCGTGCTTGCCGTCAGAGCAATGGCCGCAATCGTGCCGGCTTCGACCAGGCCCAGGGCGAGGAGGCTTTCGCCGGTGAGCCCGAGCTTGTGGCCGACGACCGCCAGTATTTGCTGGATGTCATAGTTTTGGGAGCCGGGGTGCCCAAATGCGAGACTTCCGGTGAGAACCACAATCGCCACAGCGACGAGCACCATAGCCAGCGACCCGAGCGCGGTGTCGAGCTGGCCATGCCGCACATCTGCCACCGTCAGCCCCTTGTCGACCACCGACGACTGCTGAAAGAACAGCATCCAAGGCGCGATGGTCGTTCCGAAGTTCGCCAGCACCACAAAGAGAAATGCCGCCGACCACCCCCCCGGGACCGACCAATGCTGAAAGGCGGCCGCGACCCGCCCCCACTGGGGATGCGCCATCAGAGCCAGCGGCACAAAGACCAGGTTGCCAGCGGCAATCCACAGCGAGACGCGCTCCCAGGCACGGTAGCGCAGCACCAGCAAGATCCCGGCATCGACCGCCAGTCCCCCGAGCGCGCTCAGCACCGGCGGCACGCCAAACACCGACATCCCAATGGTGATGCCGATGAACTCGGTGATCAAGGTCAGGGTGTTGGCCAGCACCAGGTCAATGAGGGAAAACCATCCCCAAAACTCCCCATACCGTCCCCAAATCATCTCGGCGTGGCCCCGATGGGTCACGGCGCCAAGCCGCACCGTCATTTCCTGGACCAGAAATGCGATGATGCCGCCCACCACCAGCGCGGGCACGAAAAACCCCAGCCCGTACGCGGCCCCAGTCTGGGCGTAGGTAATGACGCCGCCCGCGTCATTGTCCGCGATCATGACCAAGATCCCTGGGCCCAGCAAGGTAATCAGCAGCAGAAACCGCTTCAGCAGGCGCGGGGACTGACGCAGCGCCGCCGCCCGCGCTTTATCTTCAGCGCGCAGGCGCGCCCCTTCTTCCCACAGCATCGCGGCAGAATTCTTCCCCATCGCAATCCCTCCCGAGCACCCGCCCGGAGGGCCAGCACTGGGCTAGCAGCCACCCGGGTCAGCGCAGCATAGTACGTGTGCCGGAAAACCACATGGACAGTGACTATCGCTAGGGTCCGCACTCACCCGGATCGCCTCCTTCTGCAAGCCACAGGCATGAAAAAAGTCCTCCGACACGCCGGAGGACACGCAAAATACGCTGTCCCCCCTGGTTGAGCTTCAGCACGGCACCACGTGAGAATCTCCCTTGAGATTCAGCCACTTCGGAAAAAGCCTTAATCCGGCAATTTCTGGTCTGCGCGTGAGCGTCTTTCGACGGGTCGGAGCAGTGGCCTGTGTTGATGCCGACGCCTCGCCTAACGAGGACCCTTTGCTATTTCAGCCACCCCTAGTGTACGCGGCTGCTCCCCGCGTGTCAACCCGTGCGGACGCATCCCACAGTGAAAACATGCGTGATCTGAAGATTGGGGACGTCTGCGCGCGAGGACCGCCGTGCAGGCGCCGCCATTGCCGCTGTGCCGTGTCCAGGGCCTGCAGCGCCTCGCTGCTTCGCCACCCCGGCGAGGTTCTGGCTGGCGTGATCGCTGCTTCCGCTGCGCTGCGTCGGCAAGATGGGCTGAGATCCCAGGCGTCGGTGCCGAGCCCAGGCAGAGCCGTGCGCTAGCGTCTTGGCGCTGGCGGGAAAGGGGCCCGGAGTGCTCCAGACGCTGGCGGCCGCGCCACCGCAGCGGTTTGGTATGCTGGGATGCAGCACGATTTGCCCTTGAGACAGGAGGGTCACTGCCATTGGATAGCTAGGCTTTTGCTCGTCCTCCTCCCCATCATGCGTCGCCTCAGCGGACCCCAGGGGTCCGATTTTAGGTGTGCGCCATGAAAGGGGAGTGCACCATGAGAGGGGAGACTGAAGCCGATGCTGATCCGCCTGCTGATCATGCGCTTCTTTCAAAGTGCGAATGTGCTGGGCGTGATTCTTACCCTATACTACCGAGCGCACGGGCTGAACTACACCCAAATCCTCAGCTTCGAAATTATCCTGTCGCTGACGATGGCGGCGGCCACCGTCCCGCTGGGCGTATGGGCCGATCGGCATGGCCGAGTCCGCGCCTTAAAGTGCGGCAGCGCCCTGTTCATGGTGGCGGCCGGCGTGTTCCTTTGGGCTCATGCCTACTGGCAGTTTGTGCTGAGTGATGCGCTGTACGGCCTGGGCTTGGCCTGGCAGAGCGGGGCCGACACCGCCCTCCTGTCCGCCGGAGGCACGTCGTGGTTTTCCCGATACGAAGCCGTGGGCGCGTTAGCCGGCGGGGCCTCGAGCCTCCTCGCCGGCTGGGTCCTCCAGGCCCATGGCATGCACGCGCTGGTGGTCCTGAATGCCGCCGCCGCCGGACTGGCCAGCCTCAGCATCGCCACGCTGCCCCACGACCGCCCTCAGCGGGCCGCTGCCCGCGCCGACTCCCCGCTGCCGGGCGCTCGCGATGCCTGGCGGCACATCGCGGCCGCGCCCTGGCTGCTGGCGTGGGCGACTGCGGCCGCGGTGGGATTCCGCCTGGTCGGGATCAACTTGATGTTCCTCGACCTGCCGCTGTGGGTCAGCGCCGGCTGGCATGGCGTGTGGCTGGGCGTGGGGGTGACCATCCTGTACGCGGCCGGGTGGGCCAGCCTCTTGGCCCCGCGCGTCCAAGCCCGACTGGATCCTCGGCTCCTGCTCACGCTCTCTCAGGTGCTGGCCGGCAGTTTGGTGCTGGTGCTCCCCACGCTGTCGTCTCCCTGGGCGCTCACGGGCTTCATGGCGGGAGCGCTGATGCTGCAGTCCCTGCAGGGGCCCGTGACGCACAGTCTAATGGCGCAGGCGCTCCCGGACCCCATCCGCGTGAGCGCGCTCTCCATCTTGGACCTTCCCTCCCTGGCGGTGACGGTGGCCGGCGAGTTGGGTGTCGGGATGCTGGCGGACCACAGCTTGCCCCTGGCGCTGTCGGCCTCCGGCGCCGCGGTGATGGCGGCAGCCGTGCTGTGGTGGATTCCCCGCCGGGGTTCGGCCCCCCAAGGCTCCGCCGCGGGCTAGTGGCACGGGGCGCTGACAGGGGGCGGGGGCTGCCCACCGAGCGGCCGGATTGAGCGCGGCACCAGGACCTCCCTTCGGTGCCGCAAAGCTTCCAAGTTGCCGAGGCGTGGCGCGGGCGGGGAACGGCCACCGCCAGCTGGGTGTTTATCAGCTCGCGTGCGCAGCAGGGCGACGGCGATTTGGCGAGACGCGGGGTGCTTGCGGTCCCCGGGGCGGCTGTCCACACGAAACCTCTGGGTGAGACCGGGCCAATCGCGGCAGGACGACGCGCTCGCGGTGCGGATCACGGAGCACTTCAATTGGGGCCACAGCTGGAAGGTAACCGGACCCGGCCGAATCCTTCGGGGAGGCACGCACTTGGACATCGTGGCAGGTGTCTACACGATAGAGGTCATATCAGCTGCTTTCATGCCCAGCAAAGCGGCCGAAAAGGCCTTGAACGCTGTCTTGGTGGCGACGGGCCGACCCTTTCCCAAGACACATGACTTAGAGCGGCTGCGTGCCTTGATTGGCGACATCCCTTCTGGCTTCCCGCAGCTCGACATTCACGGCGCCACGTTGAGCGAATACGCGACCGAGGTGCTTTCCGAACCGAGCACGGCCCGGCCGATCGACGAAGACGAGGCGCGCCATGCTTGTGGCTTGGCTCATGAGGTGGTGGCCCAGTGCGCCACCGCTGCGCGCGCCCCGCACCCCGGCTTGCAACTGCTCCGATGCGGTGTGCCTCCGGGGACGGCGGCCGGGTTTTACTCCCTGCGCCCGACGGGCGGGCGAATGCTCACGTCGCCCGCCGTCACCCGCACCCGGGTGTTGTCCGCGCGGCGCACCCACAGCGCGCCCGCATGATCTACCGCCTCCGCCCGGGCTTCGTAGGCGGGAGCTCCCGCCCCGAAAACTTGGACGCGCTGTCCCAAGGTCACCCCGTCCGAGCGCACCTGATACTTGCCGAACCAGCTGTCATCTGTCCGGCTGCACTCGCGCGCCACGGCGGCCGCGATCGCCGCTGCCAGGGCGGCCCGGGACCACGGCCGGCCGGTAATGGCTTGCAGCGTGGTCGCCCCCAAAATCCCGGGCGGCGGCGCCCCGCTGACGTTCATCCCAATGCCGGCGACGACCCACGGCTTTGGATAACTGCCCCCTTCGCACAGCACCCCCATCACCTTCTGCCCATTCCACAGCCCATCGTTGGGCCATTTGAGGCCCAGGTCCACGCCGGTCACCTCCTGGATGGCCTCTGCCGCCGCGAGGCCCACGCGGAGGGTGAGCGCGCCAGCGGCCACCGCGTCGGCGGCAGGACGCCACCCCAGCGACAGGTGCAGCCCCGCTCCCGGCGACGACGCCCACCGGCGCCCGCGGCGGCCGCGCCCGCGGGTTTGCCGGTCGGCCAGCACTGCCACCGGCCCCGCCGCCTGCATCAGCTCCACGCGCGCCACCGTCATGGTGGTGGGCACCACCTGCCGCACCCGCCACGCCCAGTCCCAAGAGGCCGGGACCGCCGCCGCGGCGTCCAGCACCCGGCGGCGGGTGAGCCAGCCCGGCCCGTCCACCACCACCCACCGGTCAGGCTCTTCGAGGAAAAACAAGCCGGCCGCCTCCCAGGCGGCACACACGTCTTGCCAGCGCGGGTCGCCCTTGCTCAGTGCGTCCAGGGCCATTGGGGTCCCTCCAATCGGCAGATGGGCTGCCCGCGGACTTCGTCGAGCCAGGTGTCCAGCGATCGCCCCCGCAGCCGCACGTGGGGCATCAGCTCGCGCCACGGCAGCAGCACAAACCGCCGCTGGTGGGCGCGTGGATGCGGCAGGGTCAGCCGGGGAGTTTCCATCTCCTCGCCGCCGAACCACCACAAATCCAAGTCCAGCGTTCGCGGCTCGTGGGCCACCCCGCTCCGGGTCCTCCCGAAGGCGGCCTCGATGGCGAGGCAGGCATCCAGGACCGCGAGGGGCTCGCCGCGCGCCGCGGCCAGCCGCACGGCGCTGTTCAGATACGGCGGCTGCGGCGGGCCGCCCACCGGCGCCGACCGGTACAGGGAGGCCACCTGGATCTCCCCATAGCGCGCTTGAAGCTCGCGCACCGCACCTGCCAGCGCTTGCCGCGGGTCGCCTAGGTTCGCGCCCAGCCCCACCACCACGTCAGGCACGGCGCGTCACTTCGGCCCCCGCCCACCCGCCGACGCCGGCCAGCGGCGGGTCCAGCTTTTTCACCAGCACCGACACCTCGCGCACCGGCGGCACCAAGAGCTTCAGGGCGAGGTCGTGCGCCAGGGCCTCCAGCAGCTGGCGCGGCGGCCCCAGCATGACGTCGCGCGCGGTGGCCCATATCCACCGGTAGTCCACCGACGCCTCCAGCCGGTCGGACGCACCGGCCGCGCTCAAGTCGAGGGTGAGGGTGAGATCCACCGAAAACCGCTGGGGCCGGCTGCGCTCATGCTCCAGCACCCCGTGGCACGCCATAAAGTGCAAGTCCGTCAGGTACAGCCGGTCACTCACGGCCCGATCCCCACCCATCAGCCATGCGCGCGGCATCCAGCGCCGCCGCCGCATCATGCATGCGCAGCACGTCGGCGCCCGCCTTAGCGGCGGCAAAGGCGGCAATGGCCGAGCCGCGGTCGCGGTCCTCCACGGGGCGACCCGTCAGGCGCCCGATGAAGCGCTTCCGGCTTGGCCCCACCAGCACGGGCCGATTGAAAATCCGCAGCAGGCCCAGGTTGTTTAGCATCGCCACGTTATCCGCTCCACTGTAGGCAAACCCCAGCCCCGGGTCCAACATCACACGGTCCAGCGGCACGCCGGCGGAGGCGAGGCGATCAAGCCCGCCCCCGAGGCGCTCTAACACATGCCGCCAATCCAGTCGGCCGCTGGCGCCGCCCGCCCGATTGTACATAAGGACGTAGCCTGATCTCGAGTGGCGCAGCACGGCGAGCCACGCGGGATCTTCCAAGCAGGACACGTCGTTGAGCACCGCTACGCCCAGCGCGGCCGCCCGGTGCGCCACTTCCGGATGGCGGGTGTCCACCGACACCGCCCGGAGGGCCGCCGGGGGCAAGCCCTCCAGCAGCGGTGCGATGCGCGCCCACTCCACCGGCGCCTCCACCGGCGTGTGGCCAGGGCGCGTGGACTCGCCGCCGACATCCACCCAGTCCACCCCTGCGGCCAGAAGTGCCTGGGCCGCTTCCCGCAGCGCATCGTCCGTTGACCAGCGGCCGCCGTCGGAAAACGAGTCTGGCGTTGCATTGACGATCCCCATCGTGCAAGTCTTTGCACCGAGCGCCGCAGTGCCGCCGCCAGTAACCCAGTGAAGCGGCCAGCGGCGGCGGGCTGCTCGCCCACCGTCCCCCAGCCACCGCGACACCGCCGCAGCGTCCTCCACCCACCACCAGCGGCGGCTGGGCGCCCAGTCGCTCGGCAGCGGGCAGGGCTTCGTGCCGCGCGGCGCACCATCCCTGGCATCGCTGCCCATCTCGGTGCCAATCAAAGAAGCCCACGCACCCGGCGGCACGCGGGTGCCCGTCCATGCCGCGACCGCCCGGGCGGCCTCTGGGGCCAGCGGGATGTGGGCGACGGCTTCGCTCGCGACTTGCTCGACCTGCATGCCTCAATTGTAGTACGGCGCGCCTCCCCATGCCGCCCGCCGCCGATGGCAGGGGCTTGCGCTGGCCCTTCCCGCGGCGGCGGGCTATCCTGAGGAGATGGCAGGAGGGCGTATGTCTACTGGCGGCGCGGAAGATGGGGCGGACGCAGCAGTGTGGGTGCGGCCAGACGGCCGCTCCGTCCGATACTACCGGCTGGGGGAGCTGCTGCCGCCCAAGCCGGCGGTGGCGGTGGTGACCGGCGCGGACACGTATGTGGGACGGGCGCTGGCCCAAGCGCTTATCAGCGCGGGCCAGCCCGTGGCCGCCCTGGCGGCCGTGCCAGCGGACCTCTCGGCCCCCAGTGTCTTGGGCCGCGCGGGCTTTCACCCCGCTTGGGAAGCGATGTTGGCGGCGCATGATGCCTCGGTGATTTTTCACTGCACCCGTCGGCCCTTTCCGCCTGGAGGCACCCGGCCCGCGCGCCGCGAGGCGGCCCTCGCCTGGGAGACCCACGTGGCCGACACGCTCGAGATGCTGCGCCGGTGGGAGCGGGATGATGACGCGCCTCCGGTGGTGCTGCTGTCCAGCGCCGCGGTGTATGGCGCCTATGACCCTCACCCGGTGAGCGAGCGCACAGCGCTTCACCCAGACTCTGCCTGGGCTGAAAGCCTGGCCGCCGCCGAAGCCTTAGTCGCCAAGGTGGCACCGCGCCACGCGATCCTCCGGGTGTTTGAGGTCGTGGGGCCCGACGACCGGGGCCGGGTAGCGGATAGCCGCGCCCACCCCTGGACCCGGCTGGCCGCGGGCTTCGTCGAGCCCCTTCCCGCGATGTGGGACTGCGTGGCTCTGGATGAGGTGGTTGCCGCCTTGATGCGCGCGGGGCGCCACTTGGCCGGCGGCGGCCCGTCGCTCGTTCTGAACGTGGGCAGCGGCATAGCCGCTTCGCCAGGCAAGCTGGCCGACGCCTTTGGCCTCCCGGCTCCGCCGCCCCAGCCCGCGCGGGGGCTCGTGGCGGACATGGCCTGCATGCAGGCCACCTGGGGGTGGGCGCCGGCCGCTCCGAACCTCGGCGCGCTGGCGCGCGCCAGCCGGAGAGCAGTGCAGGGCCGGCCGGCGGAGGCCCCCCATGATTAGCCTGGTGGCCGACGTCTTAACCGACGAGTGGGTGAGCCTGGCGGACGCGCGCCAGGAGCGCCCGCTCACCAGCCCGGGGGAATCGGCCTGTCCGTTTTGCCCAGGGCCGCGGAGCGAAGTCGGCCTCACGCCATTTCACGTGGCGGTGTTTCCCAATCGGTACCCGGTCTTTGATCACCCGGGCGCGGCCGAAGTGGTGGTGTATTCGCCCCGCCACCAAGACGACTATGGCCACCTGTCTCCGGCCCATGGCCGCTTGGTCTGGCAGGTGTGGCGCGACCGCTCGGCCGCGCTGGCGGAGCGCACCGATGTGGAGTCGGTGCTGGTCTTTGAAAACCGCGGCCGGCGCATGGGCGCCACCATTGATCATCCGCACGGCCAGATTTACGGCTACCCGTACGTGCCGCCGCGACTCGCGCACGAGCGCCAGGTTGGTCACGGCAGCGCGTGCCGGCTGTGCCGGGTTGACGCCTGGACGCTGCCGGCCGCCGAGGCGCCCCACTGGCGGCTCGTGGTGCCCCGCGCCATGCGCATGCCCTATCAGCTGGCCCTGGTGCCGCGCCGGCACGTGGGCACGCTGGCCGCCTTATCGCAGGAGGAAGTGGCAGAGGGCGCTCATCTGCTGCAGCGGGCATATCGTGCCTATGACCGGCTCATGGGCTATCGCGCCGCACTCGCCATGGGGGTGCACCAGCCGGGCCGTGCGGGGCACCTGCGCCTGGAGTGCCTGCCCATCGAGCGCGGCCAGCTGCGGCAAAAGTATCTGGCCTCCTCCGAATTGATAATGGGCGCGTTCGTCACCGATATCCCGGCGGAGCGGGCTGCCGAGCGGCTCCAGGCAGCGCTGGCGGCCGAATCGCTCATGTCGCCCGCATCATCGGCGCATCATCCAGGGGATCCAAAGGAGCCTCGCCATGACCATTCGTGCTGACATTGTGCGCGCCCACTTTCACGACCACTTTGGGGAGTGGCCGCTGGCGGTCTTTCGCGCGCCCGGCCGCGTTACCGTCATCGGCGACCACACCGACTATCAGGGGGGGCTGGCGCTGTCGATGGCGCTTCCGATGGCCACGTGGGTGGCAGCGGGCCAGCGGCCCGCCTTCTCCGTCAGGGCCGGCACCAGCCACGACGGCTCCTGGGTGGACACCACCGCGCCCCAGCTGCGGGAAGCGGGCCGCACACCGCCGCTCTCCGGCTGGGCCGGCCTGCTCGCCGGTGTGTGGAGCGTGCTGCCCACGGCCCCCGGCGCCAGTGTGTGGGTGGAGAGCGATCTCCCGGTGGGGGTGGGCTTGTCTTCGTCGGCAGCAATCACACTGGGCCTCCTAGCTGCCCTCACGATCTTGGGTGGCCAGCCCATCCAACTGCCAGCGCTCACCCGCTTAGCGCAGCGGGTGGAGAATGAGTTTCTGGGAGTGCCGTCGGGACTGTTGGACCAGCTGTCGATCGCGATGGCGCAGCCGCGCTCGGCCCTCCTGATTGATGCCGCGGCCCAGTCGGCGCGCCCGGTGGCGTTTCCGTATCGTGACGCCGGCTACCGGATGTGGGTCATCGACACCGGGAGCCCGCGCACGCTGCAGGCCGCGGGCTATCGCCAGCGCGTGCAGGAAGCTGCCGCTGCCGCTGCCGCGCTGTCGCTGCCCAGCGTGGGTGCCGCCTCCGAGGGCGACGTCGCCCGCCTCACGGACCCCCTGCTGGCGCGCCGCGCCCGCCACATCGTCACGGAAAGCGCGCGCGTGCGGGCGGCGGTGGATGCCGCGGCGCACGGCCACTGGGCCCACGTCATGGCGCTGTTGAACGATAGCCACGCGTCGCTGGCGGCGGATTACGAAGTGTCATCGCCGCGCTTGGACCAGACGGCGGCGCGGCTGCGCCAGCTGGGCGTCGGAGCACGCGTCACCGGGGCCGGATTCGGCGGCTCGCTGGTGGCGATGGGGCCTGCCGCCCAGGAGTCCGGGCTGCTGTCCAGCCTCACCACGCTGTACGAGCAGGAAGGGTGGCCGGCTCCTTTGGTCCGCCCCATCTTGTATCCGAATGGCGGACTCATGCAAGTGGGGGGGTAGCCCCTCGAGGCCCGCCGTCATCGCCCACCTCGGCGCAGCGGCCAGAAGCCGCCCCAGGCAGGCGGTTGTGCTGTGGGCGCATCAGGCGACGCAGGCCATCCTCACCCCAGAGCACTGCGGCGCCGGATGGCCCGTGCATCGGCCACAACCCCGGGGCCGGGGTTGCTGGCCAACCCGGCATTGGCCCGGCGACCTAGCGCCAGGCGCTGGGCGCCTGCCACAAATCGCCTTGTCCCAGGGAAATTCCCACATCTGCGGCGGCACGACGCTCCTCCGGCGTCTCAATGCCCACCGCAATAACTTCGGCTGCGGCGGTCCGCGCCCAGTCCACCAACAAGCGGACGACATCCCGCACTCGAGGATCTTCTGGCAGTCGGCTTGTGAGGGTCCGGCCCAGTTTGATCCACTTCCAGGGCCAGGACGCGAGTCGCCATAAGTCCGCCTCGCCGACTCCCAAGCCGTCCAGGGCCCACAAACTCGCGTCTGGGTTCACGGCCGCCCGCGCGGCCGCCAGCGTGGCGGCGCCCCCTCGCCCCGCAACCTCCCACACCACGGAAATGTTGGGAAACCGGGCAGCCAGGATGTCCCGGTGCACTGGGAAGACGGGATCTGCCAAGATCTTGGCGCTGATGTTCAAGAACAGAAACTGGCCGGGGGGCCAGTCTATCGCCGCCAGGGTGCGCTCGACGGCCTCTAAGCACGCCGCGTCCGCCAGGGGCGCTTCGCCTTGGGCTTGGGCGGCGTCGAAGAACGACGCCGGTGTCCAGGGAATCCCGGGATGCACCGGGCGAGAGAGCGCCTCATAGCCGATGACGGCATCGCTGCCGAGCTCAACAATCGGCTGGAACACGACGCTGAAGGTCGTGTCGCTCAACACCGATGGGGACGGGGCCGCGGAAGGATCGTCCAGCGCGACCCAATAGCCTTGGACCGCTCCTTGGTAGACGACCGGCATGACCGCCGCCGACGCGGGGTGCTCCGCACCCACCGCAAGCCATCCCCGCCATGGCACCCGCTCCGGCAGCGGCATGGCACCCAGCACGCCGTCCGCCACCGGTGCGAAAGCCGCATTGTGATAGAGCAGGTCTCCCGTGGCCGTCACCAGGGCAGCCGGCTGACTCCAAGTGGCCCAGAGCGTGTGGGCGGCCTCTGCCAGCCAAGTCAGGTTGACACTGGGTGGCTTGACGTCCGCGGCGGGGGTGGCACCCGCCGCAGCCACGCGGTTTTTGCCCATGCGCTTGGCCTGCAGAAGCGCTTGGTCCGCCGCGTGCGCCGTCTCCTCAGAGAGGGGGCCCACCGCATAGCCCATCGTGACCCCGAGCCGGATTCGCCCGGCGTCAATCACATAGGCATCGTCGGTGACCGCCCGCTGCAGCCGACCGATGACGCCCCCCGCCACTGGCTCTGCCAGGCCGGGCATCCATAGCTGAAATTCATCGCCGCCCGATCGGACGATTTCCGACCCGGTCCCCAGGGCGTTCTTCAGCCGGGCGGTGAATTGCTGCAGAATGATGTCGCCGGCGTGATGGCCATACGTGTCATTAATCCACTTGAAATTGTCGATGTCCGCGGCGACAATGACGTTGGCTGCCTGCGCAGCATCGGACCGCTGCGCATACCAATCGGCCCACCCATGCCGCGTCAGCGCCCCGGTGAGCGCATCCGTAAACGCTTGATGCCGATGCGTGGTCACTACCGTCTGATGCTCTTTGTGAAACCGCATGAAGGCGTAGAGCCACACACCGGCTACGACGCTGATGAGGCCGTCCTGAACCGGATCGCGGCTGAAGGCGACGCTCGCGGTGCAACCAGCCAGCACCCCGGCCACTCCCACCGACAGGGCCTCTCGCTGGCGGATGAGGCTCGCGAGCGCGACCACCACCACCCACCCCAGCGACCACAGATGGCTCACCAGCGTGGACACATCGCGCGGGGCGAAAACGGCGGCGAAACCCAAGAGGATGTCGCCCGTCACTCGAACATAAATATTCGGTGTGTCTTCCACTATATTCCATACAGCCAACAGTGCCAGCCAAGCCCCGAGCGGCACGTCGACAACTTGCAACGCATCCAGACTCCAAAAGGCCAGGAGCGGGACCGCCACCTGCGCCCAGGTTCTTCCGCGCATGGCGCGCGGGGCCATGATGAGGTATGAACCCTCCCAAATCGCCACGATGACCGCGGCCAACACACTTCCGACCAGCAGGGCTTCGCCGATCCCACGCATGGACACCACCCCACCTCCCTGGCCGCCAAACCCAGAAGCGTTGCTGGAGAATCCACCGGAGGTTTCTTCTTGCACCATTAATGTCGGTCTGTGACAGAAATTCGGCCGGGGTTATCCGTGCCGGTTGCCGGGAACCAAACGAATTCAGAGTCCCGCCCTGTTGGGCCGATTCTGCGGCCAGAGCACACCTGCCCACAAGCGTGCTCGACGGGTACGGCGCACAGGTTGCAAAGCTTCCGAGCGTCAGCTGGGGGAAGGGTAGGCTCGAAGTTCGAGGAGCAACGCACCTCCTGCAGCGACTGCACACAGGACGGCGCGTGCTGACGAAACGTTTCCCCGGGGCGAGCCCAGGAAATCAGGGACAGAGGCGCCTTGCACGCGCTGACCCAGTTCACCATACCGCGCGGCTCGGGAAAACACAAAGAATTGTCCGTCAAAATTGTTGCCCGTCAATAGAGGGATTGCCCCCGTCGAGCCGAAGACGCCAATAGCTGGGCAGCACGACAGGAGGCGATGTCGCCGGTGAATCTTCTGGCACAGCTGTGGGTGGCATGGCAGCCCATCTTGGATTTGCACACCGACACGGTGGCAGGGTATGAATCCCTGATCCGCGGCCCCGCTGGCACTCCCTTTGCCACTCCGGCCGCCCTGTTTGCGTGGGCGGAGACCGAAGGCCAGGCCCCAGCGCTTGAGGAAACCTGCAAGCGTTTGGCGTATGAGACGGCCCACGATTTGTGGACCGACCCCACCCATCGGGTCTTCCTGAACATCGATGGGCGGTGGCCGCACCTGCCCGAACGCTGGGACTCTGGCGCGGCGGGAGAAATCCCACTGGCTGTGGAGGTGTCCGAGGCGCGATCGGTGCTGAACGATGACGGGTTGTTGACCGCCCTGGAGCGCTGGCGGCGCCACGGCCATCTGATCGTCATGGACGACTACGGGACGGGGTACGCCGGCATGGCCGAAGCGTTGGTCCTGCAGCCAGACTTGGTGAAGCTGGACCGGGCGCTGATTGCCGGAGTGGGCCACAACATTCAGAAGCAGTCCCTGGTGCGGGCTGTGCGGGCCTGGACGGATGACCTGGGCATCGCGCTGCTGGCCGAGGGGGTGGAGACGGCAGAGGAGCTGGCAGCCGTGGCGCGCCTGGGGTGCGATTACGCGCAGGGCTATTACCTCGCGGAGCCGGCGCCAGAGCTTCGACCGGTATCGCGGCGGCGGCTGCACACCCCGCTGTCGCCGCCCCCCGCAGCCAACCCCTCGCCAGCACTCGCGTTCTACGCGCAGGCGGTGGCGGACAGTGCCATTCCCAGCTACGTGGTGGATCGGCGGCGGGAGCTGGTGGCCTGGAACCGTGCGGCCGAAAACTTGCTGGGCCACCCGGCCCAGCAGCTGGTGGGCCGGCGATGTGCCGGAGGCCCGCTGGACCACCGCGATGCAGACGGGCATCTGCTGTGCCGGGGCTTTTGCCCGCTGGTCCACAGCATGGCGGAGCAGGTCGTGCACGCGATGCCGGTCACGGTCGCCGATGCGGCAGGCGCTCGCCGCAACGTGGAGACGTGGGTGACGCCGATTTTTGACACCACGCTGGGCTGCGTCGTCGGGGCGCTGGAACAATTTCGCGAGGTAGACCCAGCCCAGGACGGAGGTGTGCCTGTCTGCCCGGTGCCAGGCGGGGCAAGGTCCCAATCCTCTCACTGACACCGCCGCCCCGCGCCCATTCGACCCTGGAAGCTCTCATACAGGCTCCCCCCGCTACGGCAAGCGGCGGCCTGAACCGGTGGGCAGCGGCTGGCTCGTGCCTCCGCCCATCGGAGGTTCGAGCCGGCTTTGTGCGGGTGGCGCCGCTCTCAGGGCCAGTTCGCTTGGACACCCCACTGGCGAGCGCATCCGCTGAGCCTCAGGAGTCATGTACGAACACCCGTGTGGCTCCATAGCTGTGCAGACGCCAGCGCCGCCCCAGGTGCGCTCGCAGCCAAGCAACCGCGTGCGCGGGCCGTGCGACCCCCTGCGCGAGAAACACGATGCTGCCCACGTGGTTGCGCTTTAGGTAGCCGGGAAATTCGGCCGCGGCCGCTTGGGCGAAGGCCGCCGCATGATTGCGCCGGAACTGCAGTCCCCACAAATACGTGAGCACTGATGACTTCTGCAGGTGATTCACGGTCGCCAGTGGAATCCGGCTCACATACCCTTCAGGGGTGGGCACGGCCAGCACCGCCTCGACATAGATGTACTCAGTTGACCCGTAGCCTAGCCGCGTTCCGGGCAGCACGGCGGGCACGTACAGCACGGTGCCCCCTGCGTGTCGAACAAGGTGGGCGTAGGGCACAGCCGGCGGCCGCGTGGCGGGAAAGGAAGCGGACCAAGACGCCGCTGCGATGAGGAGCACCCCTCCAACCACCACGATGCGCCGTCCGCTGCCGGGGCGGCTCTCCGCTGTCCGGCGGTCGACCTCGGCCCGCACCCAGTCGGCGGCCACGCCAACCAGGATAGCGCCAAACAGGGCCGTGAGCATAGCCAGCCGCTCGGGCCAGGTATCCTGCCACGCAGGCAGGGCCGCCAGCAGTCGCTCGGGCAAGGGGATCGTGGTAATGCGGCCGCCCACGTGCAGCACCGGTCCCAGCGACAACAAGGCAAACACACCCGTTCCCACGCCCGCCCATCCCGCCAAGACCCGGTCGCGACGGGACAGACGCTTGCGGACGACGAGAAGTAGAATGACCGCCGCCCACAGCACGTAGCCGGGAAAGATGCCTCCTTCCATGAGGTCTGGCGCCAGGGTCCAGTGCACGGCCAGCCCCACAGACAATCCCCAGGGCTCCGGCAGCACCAAGCCTTCCAGATCCACGACCCAGGGCGTGGACACAGGGGTCACGGCGCCCGCATGGACAGCCAGCGGCCCCAGCAGCATGGCGTACATCATCGGCGCCACCAGAGCCGCATAGGTGGCGACCGCCAGTACCCAGCGCCGCCAGTCGGCCATCACGCGGCGCCAAGGCCGGGCTGGGTGCAGCCACAGCAGCATGATCCCCACGGCCACGGCGTACACCGCATAATCCTGCACCACGTAGGTGGTGAGCGCCAGCACAGCGGCCAGGCCCACGTATCGCCACGGCGACCCCACAGGACGTTCGTACAGCTGCCACAAGATTGCCAGGAACCACGGGACGCCGAAGGCGCCGACCATGTGAAGATGGCCCATCATCTGGCCCACGAAGTAGGGACTGGCCATGAACGCGAGCCCGGCCAAGCCTGCGCTTAAGCGCGGCAGGCCCACGGTGCGGCTAAAGACATACATGGCCAGCCCGTCGGCCACCCAATACGCCAGCAAGGCGGTGTTGTAGGCGGCGGCCAAGCCAGTGGCTGGGGCCAGGAGGGCGGCCATCACGGTGCCCGGGAGGCTTAAGGTTTCCCACGCGAGATTGGCGCCCGTGGGATAATACTCGAGGTGCGTGAAGTACAGCCCATGGCGGCCTGCCAGCCACCCTTTGACCCACAGGATGTTCCACAAGTTCTGATACAGGTCCTCTGGCAACCCCAGAGCCGCGTGGCCAAATGCCAGGACCCCGGGATAAGTAAGGGCCACAGCCGCGAGCAAGTACACTAGCGCCAGTGCCGCCATAATTGAAAGGCGCTGCGCGGGCGGCCGTCCAATTCGAGTCTCCGTCCGCCCGCCTGCCACACTCTTAGTCATCAGTCCGAAGTTCGCCACGCAGCGCCACGATCCCTGCCGCCGGGCAAGGGGCTCTCACGGATAGACTCGCCCGCGCGCGGCCGAGGGCGACGGAACCTAAGCCGCCAATCCAGGGCGCGGGATTGAGCCGTGGCAGTTCTATCGCTGTGGCGCCGAGGGGGCCACGCCAGCCGCGCGCTTCATGCGTGGGGCTCGGCTCGCCCGCGCAAGTCCCGTTTGATGCCATCGCGAACGTGGTTCGAGTCCCGTGGGTGAGGGTCCGGGTCGGCCAGCCGCCGCCGAATGAGTTCCCGGTGCCATTCCGGGATGGGGAACGTGGCCGTCAGATGCCGCTATGCGATCCCACAGGGATTGCACGTCGTCGACTTGTTCTTCGGCCGGGGGGACATGAGATGCCCCCTCTCTCATGATATGGCGCGCCAGCGACCGCGCCGGCGCGGATGGCAAACGGCGCGCAGTGACCCTCCAGCATCCCGCTTCCAGGGACAGCGGTCTGACGGGCGCTTCGCGCTAGCCGCCCCCGCTGGTTCGCGCTGCCATCCCGAAGCTGGTAACATGCCCGCATGGCATGCCGGCCGCACCGGTGGATATCTATCGGCAAGTGGCCGGCACGCCCACACGGCGCCTGGCGCCCGGATCTGGGCGGCGCAGGCGCCATGTCGCACGTAAGCGAGAGGAGGAACCCCATGAGCTCCACCTGGAAGGTCCTCATCGGCCTGGTCGTGCCTTTTGTTGCCATCGTGGGTCTCTTTCCTTGGTACAACCGCGTCACCCCTCTAGTCCTGGGCTTCCCGTTCCTGTATTTCTGGATGTTTTTGTGGTTCGTGCTGACCACCTTGGCGCTGTATATCGTATGGCGGACGGATCGCCGCTACCAGGCGCCGGAAGGGGGCGAGCACTAAATGGCCGGGATTGTCTTGGGGGCCATCATCGCCATGACCTTGGTGGTCGCGTGGCGCGCCCGGGTAACGCGCCGCCGCGACACGCTCTCGGAGTTTTTCGTCGGCTCCCGCTCGTTCGTCAGCTTGCTGTTTTTCTTCCTGGCCGTCGGTGAAATTTACAGCATCGGCACATTGGTGGGGTTCCCCGGCGGCATCTACGCCGGCGGCGCGACCTACGCTGTTTGGTTCATGGGCTACATTCTCCTGGCCTACCCCATCGGCTACTTCATCAACCCGCTCGTCTGGCGCGGCGGGCGCCGCTACGGCGCGGAGACCGGACCCGATTTGTATGAGCGGCACTTTCGCAGCAAGGGCCTCGGCCTCACCGCCGCCCTTTCCGGCATGATTTTCATCATCCCCTGGGGCCAGCTGCAGTTTGCCGGCTTGGAAGTGGTGGTGCATGCCTTTGACCCCCACCTGACGGCGGTGTACGCGCTGGCAGTGGCCGCGGGGCTGGCTCTGGCGTACATCGTGCTCTCAGGCATGCGCGCCACCGCCACCGTGTCTATCGTCAAGGACGTGTTCATGATATCGGGCATCGTGGTGGTGGGCGTAGCCGCCTGGGCAGCCGCGGGCTCCCCCGCTCCCATCTTTCATCAGCTGGCGCAGGCCCACACCACGGGCGCCGGCATCGCGATCTTGGTGCCAGCTGCGGCAGCCCCGTTTGTGCTGTCCACCATCGTGTTTCAGGCCGCCGGCTTCTACGCCTCACCCTTTGGCCTGCAGTACGTGTTTACCGGAAAGTCGGAAAGGGCGGTCGCCAAGGCCCAGGTGTTTATGCCGCTGTACATGCTCATGTACCCGTTTCTCATCGTGGCCGCCTTTTGGGCCGCACTCCACATTCACTCGCTGAAAGCCACTCCCGACCTCGCGGTGGTGGCCGCTGGCCAACACCTCCTGCCGCCCGCGCTGCTGGGTGTGCTGGCCGGCGGCGCGGCGCTGTCGGCCATCGTGGTGCTGACCGGCCTCAGCCTGACGGTGTCGGCGGTGGTGTCCAAAAACCTGGTGCGCTCGTATATTAATCCCCGCGCCACCGACCCTCAGGTCAAGCGGTGGGCGCAGGTGGTGGTGGCCGTTTATCTTCTCATCAGCGTGCTGCTGACGGTGCTGGCCCCCACCCTCATGCTGAACCTCATCAACACCGCCTACTATGGGTTCACGCAGTTTTTCCCGGGCCTCATCGCCATCCTGTTTTGGCGGCGTGCCTCGGCCTGGGGCGTGGGCAGCGGCCTCGTGGTTGGCGACTTGGTGGCGCTGGCGCTGTACTTCACCCACAGCCTGCCCTGGGGATTGAACCTCGGCCTGATTGCTCTCGCGATCAATGCCGCGGTGCTGGTAGCGGTCTCGCTGGCGCGCCCGGGCAGCTTCACGCCCGTCGCCGCCCAGAGTGCTGAGCCCGTGGAGGAAGCCCTGTGAGCCGGCGGCTCATCGTCGCGCGCCGCGTGCTGAGCGGCGCCGGCGACTCGACCGCTACTGCGCTCGCGATTGACAGCGGCCGGGTGGTGGGCACGGGCCGCCCCGATGACTTTGCCACCTGGGCCGGACCGGGCACCGTGGAGACCCACCTTCCGGAAATGGTGGTGAGCCCCGGCTTTGTGGAGTCGCATGCCCATCTCCTGTGGATGGGCCAGGTGAGCCGCTTGGTCGACTGCTCCACGCCGCCCAACACCACCGTGGCCGACATTCTGTCGCGCGTGCGGGCGGCGGCAGCGTCGAGGCCCGCCGGCACCTGGATTATTGGGTTTCACTACGACGAGGGCCTCTTAGCCGAGCGCCGGCCCCCCACCCTCGATGAGCTAACTGCCGCAGCGCCCGCCCACCCGGTGTACATCACCCACAACTCGGGCCATTTGGCCATCACCAATCGGCTGGCACTGGAGATGGCGGGGCTCAGGGACGGCATTTCTACCCCCGGCGTCACCCACGGCCCTGACGGCCGGCTGACCGGCCTGCTGCGCGAGGACCCCGCGCTGGACTTGGTGTCCCGGCATCTCCCGGTGCCTACCCTGGACGACAAAGTGCACTTTATCGGAGAGGCGTCCCAGGCCGCGCTGGCCGTCGGGACCACCGCCATGACCGATGCCGCCATGGGCCTGGCCCGCCCCGGAGCCACCGAGGCGGATTGGGCGGCCTACCAGGCCGCCGAGGCGCGCGGGGTGCTGGGCGTGCGCACGGTGTGCTATGCGAGGGCACCTCACGCCGAGGCGTTTGTGCCCGCCCCCTACTGCACGCCGTGGCTGCAGGCCGGCGGGGTGAAGCTGTTTGCCGACGGATCCATTCAAGGGCACACGGGTGCTCTGTCGGCGCCCTACCATGACAGCCCACAAGAGACGGGGATGCTGCTGTACGACGTGCCGACCCTCACCCGGGTCATGGAGCAGCATCATAAGGCGGGCCGCCAGATTCTCATTCACTGCAATGGCGACGCCGCGATCGATGTGGCCCTGGACGCGTTTGCCGCCGTGCTTCCGCCCCGGCCCCACCCGCATCGCCACCGCATTGAGCACGCCCAGATGGCCACACGGCGCCAGCTGGAGCGCATGGAGGCGCTGGGCATCCTGCCGTCGTTCTTCGTGGGGCACGTGCACCACTATGGCGACCGGCATCACGACCAATATCTCGGGCCGGCGCGCGGGTCGCGCATCAGCCCGGTGCAGGAGGCGGTGGAACTGGGCCTCCTGTTTTCCCTGCACTCCGACTGCCCGGTGACGCCGCTGGACCCACTGCTGTCCATGCGCGTGGCCGTGGAGCGCAAGACCCAGAGCGGCCGCACGCTGGGCCCGACTCTCCGCGCCCGGGCCGAAGCGGCCTTTCTGGCTTACACGCGCTGGGCCGCCTACCTGGGCCTGCGCGAGTCACAGGTGGGGAGCCTCGAGCCAGGCCGCTGGGCGGACTTCGCCGTGCTGGATGGCAATCCGCTGGACTGGGCTCCCGACGGAGACAATCCCCCGGTGCGGGTGCAATCCACGTGGGTTGGAGGTGAAGAGCGGTTTCGCGCCTAACGGTGCGTGAGCGCTAGTCGCCCACCGCCGCCGACTCGGCCGGCGCCACAGCCCCGCCGGCCCGCGTCGGGATGTGCGCCAAGTAGGGCGGGACCCACCATCCCCACGTGGCCATCCGATACCGTCCGGCAGTGGCCAGCACGCCCCACCCGTAGGTCATGGAGCGCTTGAGCCCAATGGAGTGGGACTCCTCGTCATACCGGGTCGGGCAGGAGATTTCGCCAATCCGGAACCCTGCCCATCGGGCCTGTGCGATGATTTGATTGTCAAAGACGAAGTCGTTGGAGTTGAGCTCCAGGGGAAGGGTGGCCAAAAGCCGCCGCGAAAAAGCGCGGTAGCCCGAGTGGTACTCCGACATTTTCAGCTGCAGCAGCACGTTTTCAATGGCGGTGAGGGCGCGGTTGGCTACAAACTTATAGCGCGGCATTCCGCCGGACAGCGCATTGTGCTGGGCCGTGATGCGGCTGGCCAGCACCAAGTCGTACTCTTCGGACGCTACCATGGCCGCCATAGACGTCACCAGCTTGGTGGAGTATTGGTGGTCGGGGTGCAGCATCACCACCACGTCCGCGCCGCGCTCCAGGGCCACCCGGTAGCAGGTTTTCTGGTTGGCGCCGTAGCCGCCGTTCTGCTCGTGCCGCACCGTGAACAGGCCTAGGGACTCGGCCAGCTCGGCCGTCCCGTCGGGACTGGCATCGTCCACCAGCACGACGTCATCCACCACGGACACCCGCCCAAGCTCATTGACCACGACCGTCAGGGTGCGGGCCGCCTCATAGGCCGGCAAAACCACGGCGATGCGCTTCCCGTCTAGCATGTTCCCTCCTGCTTTCCTGCCCCACTGGCGGGTGACGGCGGCGGACTTCTTGTCACTTAGCCGCGGGCAACCCGGTGGATGGTGAGATTCCCAACCGCGAACGCACCTCGGCCACTGGCCCAGACCCCTACGTAGACCCACCCGCTTTTGGGCACCGCCACGGACTCCACTAGGGCCGTGGATCCGGTCCGTATCGGAAACCGATGGGAGGCCGCGCCCTTCCACTCCAGGACCCCCACCTCGATGGCTGGTGCTGGACTTTCCGCCAGCTGCGCACTCACCAGATACCGGCCCGCGTTGAGCCAGACACGGAAGGGCTCCACCAGGTAGCCCCGGCGGCCCGATGGCGCCGCTACCACGCCCGCA
>JAJZWV010000025.1 GCA_021846505.1 Bacillota bacterium | reverse complement strand
CCGGACACAGAGGGGAACGGGCTCCTGCGCGATTGTGGCTCACTTCGTGACGCCCCAGTCAGTTACTTGACCGGTCGCCGCGTCAACCACGTATTGGGCGCTGGTAACGTACCAGGAACTTGGCGTGCCATTCGGAACGGGCGGGCTGACCAAGACCGGCTTGGCAAACCAGACTGTGACGAGGTACACGGGGCGACTCGCAGCAATGGTCGAATTCGCCGCTAACGCCGAATCTTGACGGCGAAGCGTGCCGTAGGTGGTCAAGCGGACCGTGTCCCGCTTTACCTTGGGGTTCGGGATCCTCAGGTCACTCAACACCTGGGCAGCCGTTAGCAAACGACTCCCAGCATTCACTGGTTTCGACAAGATCCCAGCGTTCGCTGCGGCCGCTTGGTTGCAGACTTGATACGTCTTGAGACAATGCTCTAGCCCCGGAACCACCACCAGGCAGTTTTCGCCTTTCTTGATGCACTCCTGCAGCTGGGTTTGGTTGACGCCGTGATACACCACGCCACTGGCCGCCGCAGCGGACGCAGGCGTGAAGCTCGCCTGCACTGCCGGCGAAGCGCCAGTGACCGTGAGCAAGAAGGCGCCGAAGAAGATAAGGCCTGCCATCCAAACCGCCCGCGAAACGCGTCCCGCTCGCATAGCCACCCCTGCCTTTCGTGACGACCGCCGTCAGGACGGCTTGCTGTCGCTCCATTCGTTGGGCTGGTGCCCAATGCCATTCACGCACTTTCCCTGCAGATAGCCGCTCCCGCACCCGTCGTTGACACCCATATGAATTGGAAGGACCAGGAGGTGCACAAAGTGAGCGGAAAGGCTCGCTGGCCGTTCAGATGGGCCGCGGCACTCCTGTTGGTTGTTGGGGTCCCGTTGTGGCGCGACCGACGATCCTAATGATCCACTCGTGTCCTCGGTAGCACTTCCGGCGGTGGGTGTCAAGCCGGGTGGCTCTCGCGGCACGATCACGTCAAAGTCGGTGGCCGTCCATGACCGTTTTGGGCCCGCGTCAGCCGACGCACGGTGCGCCCCGGGCCGAAGTGGCGGCGCAGAGGGGTTCGATGCGGCCGAGCGGTGCAGAGCGCGGCCGCGGCGCGCACGGCGATCCCGTCCCGGGCACGGGGCGGCGGCGGCGAGGCCGCCTAACCCATCAGGAGGTGCCGCAGGCGGTTTCCGCGCGCGCCCCGACGTGGCGGTCGACGCGAAATACCTGGGCGAGACTTGGCCAGTTGATGTCGGTATTGAGCGCGGTCCGGGTGAATGACGCGTGTTTCAAGGCGGCTGCGGCCGCGATCCCCCGTCCGGGCCGGAGGGGGAAAAATCCGCCGGCTCCAGGGCCGTGCAGGCGTCGTGGATGGAGGGTGGCTCCCTTTGACGGTCCTCACGTCGTGCGCCGGTTTGTCCTCTACAAGAGAGCGGGCGGTCTCCGTCTGGGTATCCAGGGCATCCACGGTCACCCCACGGCCGCCACGCCCCCGCGGGTCGAGCAGGTCCTGGCGTTTCGGGGCCTCGTTGGTCTTGGGCTCCACCAGGACCTGCCCCGCGACTGCTCCGGTCTGCCGACGGTGAGCCCGGCGGGCGTTGCCCGTCGCGACCGCGGAAGAATCCCGTGTACAATGCCAAGAGCGGTGCGGGACGATCTGCGCATATGGGAGAGGAATGCCGATGCGGATTCTGCAGGACGGAAACCTGAGGCTCCGCCCCGCGCGGGTTCCGGAAGACGTGGACACCGCGTGACCGTGGTACCAGAACGTCGACACGCTGGCGCTGTCCGAGGGCCCGGGCACCGGGCCGATATCTCGCCGCAGCGTTGAGGGCATGTATCAATACCTGGCCGAGCACGGCGAGTTTTACATGATCGAAATCCGGGGTGGCGGTGGCGGCGAGGGAGCCCACGAGGAAAGTTGGCGCCCTATTGGCGACGTGATGCTGGCTCCCCACACGCTCCCCATCGCAATTGGGGATCCGAGCTGCAGGCGGCACGGGCTAGGCGGCCGCGTGCGGGCACTCCTCATCGCCCGCGCTCGCGAGTGGGGCTGGCCGGAACTGAGGGCCAAACCCATCGGGGTACACAACCTCGCCAGCCGCCGCCTCTTCCAGGCGGCAGGATTTGTGATGGATTCCACGGACATGGACGAAGCCGGCTGGGCCTTCGAGCGATACCGGCTGGACCTTCGTCCCTGAGGCGCCGCCGGCCACTGCCGCCGAGACGGTCGGGGGTGCCCCGACGGCTTCCCGGCCGTTGGCAGTGTTCTTCGCGCCAACACCCTCTAAGCGCCATATGGTCCCATGGATCCGGGGCGGGCTGTGATTGTGCTGACGCCAGAATTCGGCGATTCATGTCGGTCCCCGCTTTGATATGCTAGCGGCATGACAAGCACGGGTCGGCCCACCTCTCCCCTGAGCCGTCGATTCAGCACCGCGGCCCACGTGGTGCTGTGGCTGTTTTTGCTGAGCGCGCTATTTGAAGGATACCTATTCATTCCCGGGCTGCCAGGGCAGTCGCTGGTCAGCGTGCTGGAGAAAGTCGTCGCCATTCCGCTGCCGCTGGCGGCGCTGTATTTTTGGTGGCGGCTGAAGCCCGCCGGCCAGTGGGTGGTAGGGCTCTACACGGCGTGGCTGGTGTGGGTTCTCATTTCATACCTGGTGCACCAGCCGCACAATACCGTCACCCGGTACTATACGGAGACGCAGGTGGCCGGCTGGCTGACCTTGGTGGCCGCGTGGGTGCTGGCGCGCCATCCGCTCTACATTCGGCGCTTCTGGCAAATTGGCCTGCCCATCGTGTGGGTGGCCACCATTGCGATTGGCTGGTGGGAGATTCACACCGGCCATCACCTCGGCCCGTCGTCCGTGGCCGGCCGCCCCATTCCCACGGTGTTTTACTTTAATCCGAACGACCTGGGCGCCGCGCTGGCGCTGCTGCTGCCGCTGGTGTGGTTTTGGCCGGCCGCGTTTCGCCGGGCTGATTTCAAGCGCTGGTCCGGGCCGGCGGCGGCGGTGCTGACGCTCCTGCTGTTTTACCTGCTGGTCAAAACCGGGTCCCGCGGCGGCGAAGTGGCCGTCTTCCTGGATTTGCTGGCGCTGCCGCTCGTGTTGGTGGGCCGCGCCCGGCGGTGGGCGGCCGGAGGGCTGGCCGCGCTGGTGGCCGTGATGGCCGCGCTCATCGTCTGGGCCCGGCATCAAGGGCCCGCGAGCCACCTTCCGCTGGCGCTGTCGAAGCTGGCCCGCCTTCCCGACCTCGTCACCAGCTTGGCGCATGTGCAAACCAAGCTGCCCCCCGGCGTCGCGCCAGGGTCGGTCACGATTCGCTGGGCGCTGTATCGCAGTGGGCTCCGCGCCTTAAAGGAGAATCCCTGGGGCTTGGGTCCGCGAGGCGCGATGCGCTGGTACATCTACTACGTGCACCACTACAGCCCTTTTAACACGTATGGCATTGTGGACGCGCACAACTTGTGGCTGGAGGTGGCCATCAACTACGGCTGGCTGGGCTTCGTGCTGTTTGTGGCCGGCTATGTGCTCATTGCGCGCGCCGCCCGCCGCGCCGCGCTCGGGGCCGCCGCGCCGCTGGCGCGGGGACTGGGCCAAGCGGTGTTTTCCGGGCTCATCGGATTTGTGGTGGGCGCCTTGTCACCTTCGAGCGTCATGATTGGCTTCCTGGTGATGTGGGTGGTGCTGGGGCTTGGCCTGGCCGCCTGGCGCCTCGGCCAGCCCGGTGGCGCTCCGGCTCCCACTGAATAGCGGCCGCCCGGCGTGATGACCGCAGTGTATCTCGGCATGGGCCTGCTGTCTGGCGTCGTGGTTGGCGGCGCTTTTGTGGGCGGGAGCCTCTTGCTCACCAGCCTGCTGTGGTTTGGGCCGCTTGTCTTCGGCCAGCCGCCGCTGCCGTTCCTCAGCATTTCCGTGCTGGTGGGCGCCCAGACGGTGGTGGCCGCCTTCATCGGCATGGCGGGCCACCGCGACGCCGTTTCCTGGCCCATCGTCCGGCGCATCGCCGGCCCGGCCGCCCTCCTGAGCGCGGCCGGGGCGCTGGCCGCCCCTCACCTGCCCCGGGTGGTCATTCTCATGGTGCTGGAGGCCGTGATCCTGCTGTCCCTGGACCGGCTGGCGCGGCCGCGGGCCCTGGCGGCCGCGCCCGGGTCTTCCCGAGGTCCCCGCCTGGCTCTGCTGGGCGCCGCTGTGGGATTCCTGGGCGGCCTCTACGGCATCGGGGGCGGGTTTCTGCTGGTGCCCGCCCTGCTGCTGCGCGGCTTGCCGGTGCGGGCGGCCGTGGGCACCGCGCTGGCCGTTGGCGTGGCGCTGGCCGCGACGGGGCTGGCGGTGAAGTGGCCGGCCGTCCAGCCGGACACCCTGCACGCCTCCGTGGCAGCGGCCGTGCTGGCTGAATCGGCGGCGGGGGCTGCGGGCGGCGCGTGGCTGGCGCGCCGCCTCCCCGCCCACTGGATGCGCCGAGCCGTGATGGGGCTCCTCGTTCTGGTGGCCCTGCGCACGGGGCAGAGCCTCTAGCGGCTCAGCGCAGCCGCAGGAGCCAGCTCTCCGGGTGAGCCAGCAAGTCTTTCAGCTGGTTCAGAAAGCGCGAGGCTTGGGCGCCATCCGCGATGCGGTGGTCAAAGGTCCAGGACAGATAGAGCATGGGGCAGGCGACCAGGCTGCCGTTCACCACCTGGGCCTCTTCCTGGATCCGGTACATCCCCAAAATGCCCACCTCCGGGTGGTTGATGATGGGGGTCGCAAACAGCCCGGCCAGCGGGCCCCCGCCGGTAATGGTCACCGTGGACCCTGAAAGCTCCCCGGTGCTGAGCGTGCGGGCCTGGGCGCGCTCGGTCCTATCCGCCAGGGCGCGCGCCAGCTCGAGCACAGACAGGCGGCCGGCGTCCCGAATCACGGGCACCAGCAAGCCATCGGACGTGTCGGTGGCGACGCCCAGGTGCACCGGCCGATACTGGTAGCAGGTGCCGTGTTCCCAGCGCGCATTGAACAGCGGATGGTCGGCCAGCGCCAGCGTGAGCGCCTTGGCCACCCAGGGCAAGTAGGTCAGCCGAGTGTCCTGCTGCTCCGCCAGCCCCTTCAAGGCGGTGCGCACCCGCACCAGCTCGGTGGCGTTGACGCGCTCCACCACCGTCACGTGCGGGATTTCGCGGGCGGACGTGGCCATGTGCTCGGCCATCACCCGGCGGAGCCCGGTGAGGGCCATCGCCGTGCGCTCGGGCCCCTCGGCCACAGGGCGGCGGGGCTGCGAAGCCTCCGGGCACGCGGCGGCCGTCCGCACGTCACCGGGGAGCACGCGGCCACGGGGGCCCGAGCCCGCCACCTCGGCCAGGTTAATGCCAAGCTCGCGCGCCAGGCGGCGGGTCGCGGGGGCGGCCTGCACGTGCCGCCCCGGTGCTTGGGGCGCTGCCGGGGTGTGATCCGCCGGCGGGGGCGGCGCCGCGGCCGGGACCGGAGCCGAGGAAGCCTTCTCCCCGGGGGCGTCAATCACCACCAGGGTAAAGCCCACCGGCACCACTTGGCCCGGCTCGCCATGCACGGAGGCAATGACGCCGGCGCGGGGGGCGGGCAGCTCCACCACCGCCTTGTCCGTCTGCAGCTCTAACAGCGGCTGGTCCAGCACCACAGAGTCCCCCGGGCTCACCAGCCACCGCACGATTTCGCCCTCCGTGATGCCTTCGCCCACGTCGGGCAACTTAAACTCAAACGCCACAGCGCGTCTCCTCCCTCATCCAGAGCTAGCGGTCGCTTGCGCCGTCGGGCGCTAGTCCTTAAGGGTCCGGCGAATGGCCTGTGTCAGCCGCGCGCGGTTGGGCAGGTAAAAGTCCTCCCAGGCATAGGGAGGATACGGCACATCCGGCCCGGCCACGCGCTCGACCGGCGCCTGGAGCGACCAAAAAGCCACCTCTTGGATGGCGGCCACCACTTCGCCGCCCAGCCCCCCCGTCATGGGGGCTTCATGCAGGACGACGGCGCGGCCGGTCTTGGACACGGCCGCGCCAATCGCCTCGCGGTCCAGCGGATAGAGGCTCCGGAGGTCCAGCACCTCGACGGATACTTCGCCGGCGGCGGCCAGAGCTTCGGCCGCATCCAGCGCCACCGCCACCATATTGCCCCACGTGATGACCGTCAGGTCGCTCCCGGGGCGAGCCACGCGCGCGGTGCCGATAGGCACCGTGTACCGCTCGTCAGGCACTTCCTGGCGCCCCAGGCGGTACAGGCGAATCGGCTCCATCACCACGACGGGGTCGGGGTCGTCCACGGCCGCCGTCAGCAAGCCCTTGGCATCGTAGGGCGTGCTGGGCACCACCACTTTCAGTCCGGGCGCGTGGACCAACAGCGCCTCAATCGAGTCGGCGTGCTGCTCGGGAGCCCGAATGCCGCCGCCAAACGGCACCCGCACCACCAGCGGCACTTTGACCTGGCCCTGGCTGCGTGCCGACAGGCGGCCCGCATGGCTCATCAGCTGGTCTAAGCCGGGGTACAAAAATCCCATGAATTGAATCTCGGCGATGGGCAGCAACCCACCCACAGCCATGCCGATGGCCATGCCGATGATGCCCGACTCGGCCAGCGGCGTATCAAACACCCGCGGCTCGCCGTGCCGATCCTGCAAGTGCTCCGTGGCGCGAAACACGCCGCCGTTTTTGCCCACATCTTCGCCAAACACCATCACTCGGGCGTCTTCCGCCAGCAGCTGATCCAGGGTCACATTGATGGCTTGAATCATATTGCGCTCAGGCATGCGGCACCGCCTCCTCAATGCGCCGGCGCTGCGCCGCCAAGTCGCTGGGCGCCTGGGCAAATACATGCTGGAACATGCCGGCCGGCTCCACCGGCGGCAGTGCCTCGGCGGCTTCCACCTCGGCCTGAATGCGCTCCTGCGCGGCTTGCCGCATCGCCTGGTCCTCCTCCGCGGTCAACAGCCCATGGGCCATCAGGTAGCCTGCCATGCGCTGAATGGGGTCGCGGCTCTCCTTCCAATCTTGATACTCCTCGGCGGAGCGGTAGCGGCTGGGGTCGTCCGCGGTGGTGTGAGGCCCCAGCCGGTAGGTGAGCGACTCGACCAGCGTGGGCCCTTCGCCGCGCCGCGCGCGAGCCACCGCCTCACTCACCACCTGGTACACGGCCAGCACGTCGTTGCCATCAACCCGACGGCCCTCAATGCCGTAGGCCACCGCTTTCTGCGCCAGCGTCTCCGACGCGGTCTGCCGCGCCCGCGGCACCGAAATGGCCCAGCCGTTATTCTGGCAAAAAAATATCACCGGAGCTTTGAACACTCCGGCGAAGTTCAAGGCCTCGTGAAAGTCCCCCTCCGAGGTCCCGCCGTCGCCAAAATAAGCCAGAGCCACGTCATCGGTGCCCAACTTCTGCGCGGCGATGGCCAGTCCCACCGCGTGGGGCAGATGTGTGGAAATGGGAATCGACGTCGGCAGCGCTCTGAGCGCGGAGGACAGGCTGGGAGTCCTCCCCATGGCAAACAGCACCACGTTGGAGAGAGGCAGCCCATGCACCATGAGGGCACCGTGATCGCGATACGACGGCACCACCCAGTCACTGGCCCGCAGCGCATGCGCCGACCCAATCTCCGACGCCTCCTGCCCCAGCGAAGGCGGAAACGTCCCGATGCGGCCCTGCCGCTGCAAGTTGATGGCGCGCTCGTCGAAGCTGCGCAGCAAAATCATGTCTTCATAAAGGCGGCGCTGCATGGCAGTGGGAACATCCGAGGCCCCGCCACTCAGCACCTCCGCCACCGGCCAGCTCTCACTCATCGCCGCTCATCCCTTCTCCCCTCCCTAGTCCAGGCACCTCCGGCCGAACACCTCCCCCTCCCCGAGGGTGAGCCCGGCCGCCCACACGTACTTTTCAACTATACCAGCTTGGCCCCCCATCCCCCATTCCGATCCAGCGGCCACTGCCCCGGAGGCACGGGCGACTCTGAGCCTAAGCCCGGCGGGCTGGCTCCCGCCGGGCCGCCTGGGCAGGCCGAGGGATCCTGTGAGGCCCATGGGACCCGCGCCGGAAAGCCTCTGCACGTGGCGCCCACCGACGCCACGTCACCACTGGTGCCATAATGCTGGCGGGCGTGATGTGCGGTGAAAGCCACGCTGTCGGTCCTCAACAAACTGGAGCGCGTCGCCTTTTGGGCCGGTATGCCATCGGGCGCGCCATGTTCGATGGGGAGCCCCTCGCCACCTTTGACTTGGACGTTTTCGTCGTGCGGCCGGCAGTGGCGGTCTCCTGACCCTGGCTCCGCTGTACGGCGCTCCGCCAGCGAGGTGCGAGCCCCAGGGAGAGCACGTCCTGGTGGAAGGCATGCCGGTTCAATTTTCCCCGCCTACACCCCCTTGTTGGAAGAGGCGCTGACGCAGGCGCAAGCGGTGGAGGCTCTCGGAGTGCCCTCCCGCGTCCTGCAGCTGGAGCACCTAATCGCAAGGGCCCTGCAGACGGGGTGTGCCAAGGACCGGGAGTGAGTGCGGCTCCTGGGGGACGAAGGCCCAGCCCGCGCGGGCCCGTTGGCGAATATTTGCGCGCGGCACGGCTGGCCGGTTCCGGCGCCGGAAGGCTCCCATGAGGGAACTGCGCCCATCATCCGGGAGGCCCTCGCGGCCCTGCCCTACCCCGACAAGCTTCGCCGGCTGCTCCAGCTGCAGCAGATGACCGGCGCCATCCGGCAAACGCGGGGGGCTCCTTGCCGGGCGTGGCTGCTGGATCCGGACACCTTGAAGCCCACGGCCCGCCGGGGGCCGGACCCCGAGGGCTAGCCCCGCGGCCGCACGCTATCGCCCGCCAGCAAAGGCGGTGTGATAGCCTGTCCGCCAGGAGGCAGCAGATGTCTGAGCACCCCCCGCGCCATCTGTGGCTCACGCCGGACGTATGGAAAATTGCTGGGTCGGCATTTTTCGCGGACCTGGGCTACCAAGCCGTGCTGGCTGGCTTCCCACTGTTTTTGGTGCTGGCGCTGCATGCCCCGGTGTGGGTGTACGGGCTCGCCATGGCCGTCGCATACGGCCCGGGGGCGGTCATTGCGTGGTGGGGCGGGCGGCAGGGAGATCGGACGGGCCACCGCCGCGTGGCCATCGCGGGCAACAGCGGCATTGTCCTGCTGTCCCTCTCGGGCCTCGCCGCCACCCCCCTGGCGGCGCTGGGCCTCTTGTCGGTGGGCTGGTGGGCGCGCAACTTCCGCACCCCCTCCCGCCGGGTGCTGCTGGTCCAGCGTGTCCCGAACCCCGAGCACCGCTCGGCCGCCTTTGGATTCCTCCACGCGCTGGACGTCGGCGGCGGCATGCTGGCCGGGCTTTGGGTGTTGGTGCTGCTTGCGCGGGCGTGGCCGCTGGGGCGCATCTTCCTGCTGACCCTGGCGCCGCTGGCGGTGTCCACGCTGCTGCTGGTGTGGCTGGGCCGCCCGCCGGCGGCACCCGCCGCCCGCTCGCCGGAGCCCCCGGCTGAGGAGGCGCCGCCCCCGCGCCGGCGGCTCCATCCCATCCTGTGGGCGGCGGCGCTTTACGGCTTCAGCTCGTATAACTTGGGCTTCCCCATTTTGACGGTGGCGCAAGGCACCGGCCGCACCACCCTGGGCATCTTGTCGTATGTCCTGTTTTTGGGGGTGTCCGCCGCCACCGGCTGGCTCTTGGGCCTCCGCGCCCGCGGCACGGTGGCGGAGCTGGCCGGCTTCGGCTACGTGGGAGCGGCCGTGGGGTCTGCCGGCTTGGCGGCCGCCGTCTCGCTGTCCCTGGGCCTTTGGGCGCTGTTGGCGGCCGTGGGCCTACTGGGATTCGCCTTGGGCGCCATCGAAACGCTGGAGCCCACCCTGGTGAGTCGATGGGCGCCGGGCGCCCCCGTCGGCCAAGGCATGGGCGCGCTCACCGGCGCACGCAGCCTCGGCCTCTTTGGCGCCAACCTCATCATGGGCATCCTGTATCATGCGTCGCCGGTGGTGGCGTATGGCTACGCAGCTTTGATGGCTGCGGCGGCGGCCGTGATTTTGGGAGTGGCATCTCGGCGGCCGCCCGTGCAAGACCCGACCCCATCCAAACCGGTCATGGGCTAAGATGCAAGGCAGGCGGGGTGCGCTACCCGGTACAATCCCTAAGCAGCAGAGACAAGCCACTCAGGGTCCACGAAGGAGGTTCGCCTCGATTGCGCACAGGACTGAACACCGGCACGGTGGCGCGCGTGGACGCCGTGGTGGCGGCAGACATGGTGGCCACGCTGGGCGGCCGGCCGATTCACCCCGTCCTGGCCACCACCCGCATGATCGAGTGGATGGAGTGGGCCAGCCGCCAGGTGATCCTCCCTTTTTTGGAGCCGTCCGAGGACGCCGTGGGGTATGCCATTTCGGTGGTGCACCGGCGCCCGACGCCGGTCGGCGCGCCCTTCTGGGCCATCGCCCGCTTCGAGCGGCAGGAGGAGCGCCGTATCGTCACTGCCGTGACCGCGCACAGCGCGGACGGCCTCATCGGCGAGGGGGAAATCACCCAGGTGCTGGTGGCACGCCGGCGGCCTGCCACGTAGCCGACGCGGCCCACTGCTCCAGGCGGCCCAAGGCGGCCTCGGCCCGCCGGCGCTCCTGGCTGGCCGCGTACAGGTCCCACAGCAGCGCGCCGCCCTCGACCCATGTCCAGACCCGCGCCGCCGGGGCCAGCCAGCGGCCCGCCACCCCTGCAAGCCGAATCGGCGCCTGGCTGGCATGGGGCCGCGCGCAAAACGCCTGGTACACTTCCCGCCGCAGCTCGACCAGCACGGCGGGATCCGTGGGGTCGACGCGGCCGCTCCGGCAAAATTCTGCCCCGGCTCGGCAGAGCGCCCACACCATGGCCCCACGAGCCGGCACCTCCACCGCCGGCCCGCCCACCGCGCCGGCGACTGCCAGCCAGCGCACACGGCGGGCCCACCGGCGCGCCACCGCCCCACGGGATCCCGGATGCTCCGGGGCCCGTGCCGCAACCCGGTGCGCCATCCGCTCGCCGGCTCGGTCGAGCGCGGGCCAATAGAGACTGTGCATCGCGCCACCTCGCCTCAGCCTACGCGCCAGCCGGGCCGCGGTGCCGCCTCAGGCCGGGGGGCGCTTGCGCTGGTCCGCGATGGCCAGCCCCGGAGGTCCGGGGTGCGGATGCACGGCGACGCGCGGCCGCGTCGGCCACCAGCGACTCGGCCCAGCCAGGCTCCACCCCAATCGTGAGCTCTCATGCGTCTTGGCGGCGTCCCGGCCGCGGTGAATGACCCGCGGGGCAGACTCACCGCAACCGGGCGCGCGAAAGAGGGCCGCCAGCAGTTGGGTGGGGTACACCGTCCCCGCGATCCCCTTCAGCAGGCTGCCGGACCGCATGACGCCTGCCAGCGCCTCACGGCCGCAGGGGCACGCCCCGCCCCCGGTCACCCCCTGCACCACCGGGCGCAGGGGCGCCGACCGGTCGGTCACCACCACTGGGCCAATCTCCCCCGCCGGCCCGCGCGCACCCACGGCCAGCGGCCCCGGCACTTCTCCCACGCGGTACCACGAGCGAATCGCGGGCGGACGGCCTCACGGCCCGGCCATGCGCTGGCGCAGCGCCCGGGCTGCCTACGGCAGCGGCACCCGCGCTTCCACGCGTCCCGCGCGGCCCCCCTCAACCACTACGGTGAGATCGGCTGAGCCCGCCACCCTGACGGTCCACTCGGCAAACCCGCGAGACGGCACGCCTTGTCCCCCGGCGGCCCCGTACCCGGCCAAGTGGCCAAGCGCCACCGGCGACTCGCCGCCCACCACGGCACCGCCGCGAATCTCTGCGGCCATCGGGCGCACCTGGCCCAGGTCGCGGCCCTTGGCGGTGCCCGATGTGGGCAGATAGCCGACATTGATTATTTCCACCCCCACGCGGACGGTGTCGGGGCCCAAGCGCTCGCACCGCACCTCGCCGAGGCGAATCAGGGGCGTGGCGGCGCCTAACCCGCTCAGAAAGCCAGACACGGCGCGGCACTCCTCTTCCAAAAACGCTGGGGGCGGATTTTGCACCAAAAACTTGGGCTCGAGCCCGCCAATCTCCACCGCGCCCAAATCGGGATGCTGAAACGGCCGCCATGGATGGAAGCCGAACTCGCCGGGCAGGGCCGCGTCCACGAACGCCAGCACTTTCTTTTGGTCAGCCACCCGCTCCGCCGGCGTCAGGCAATTCAGCGCCCGCACACCGTGCTCTGCGTAATTGTGAGCCCCGGCGCGGCCGGCCAAGTTCCACATTTCCACCGTGAATCCCAAAAGGCCGCGCGTTTCGTACGCCCAATCATCCGCCGCGCCGGGCATCAGGGTCCCGCGCTCGTGCCCACTGGCAAACGCCTGCCAGTTGGAGCGGGACTGATAGCCGCTTTCGCGTGCGCCCATGGCGCCCAGGACCCGGTAGTAGCCCAGGTCTTCCGCTCCCAGCGACGTGTCCTCCCCCGTCGAGGGCTGGCGCAGGATAACACCCCCTGAGGTGTGCAGCGCGACGTACGCGCCAATGTTGGCGTGGGCATCGACAAAGTCCACCAGGGCACGAATTTCGGGCTCGGACAGCGGATACGGCCCCGCGCCGGGCTGGCCCGCTTCCCCCGCCCAGCGCACGGGGAAGTTGCGGTTAAAATCCATGCCTTGGCGCCGAGCGAGCCGCATTTCAGTCCAGATAGGCCGCGGAGCCACCTCATGGCGGCGATCCAGCCGGCCTTCGGGCACCAGGTGGTAAAACGGCCCCACTTGATCCAGCGGGTCCCGCGGCACCATCAGGCGGGGGTCCTCGGGGTCCGCACGAAACCCACCATCGGGAGCTTCCACGCGCATCTGCAAAATGTGCCCGTCGCCGTCGATGTCTTCGGCCACCCACCCCGTGAGCGGCTCCGGGTCGGGATACGGGTGAGGGCTGGACCGCACGCGCTCCGCGGTGGTGAGATACAGCTCCGCCCCATCCATGGCCAGCCGCGGCACCACATAGGCGGCCCGGTCGCGGAGCAGGGCGGCGCTCCCTGGATCTCCGGCGGCGGCCCCCTCCAGCAGCGTGGCCATCCAGTACATGGCGGCCGCACTGCCGGCCACCTCGCCCGCGTGGATGTTGGCGTCCACCAGCAGTGCGGGCTTGTGGGCCGCGCTGCCCGTGCGCCGGTCCGTCAGCGTCGCCACCGCCAACTTTTTTCCCTGGCGGCTTTCCCCCAGGATCTCGACCGTGATGAAGTCAGGATACTCGCGCGCCCATTCGGACAGCGCATCCCAAATCTCCTGGTATCGCCAGTATTTTGCACGAGCCATGCATTCCCTCCGGTTGCGCCCACGTTGGCGCCAGGGCGTGATGTTTGTATGCTACCAGAGCACCACGGCCGGAGCATTGCCACCATCCATGAGCAACCGGGGGAGGAACACTATGCGCGGTGTTATCTGGGATTTGGGCGGCACGCTGATCACCCGGCCCCCCGGGGGGGTAGGACCTGCGGCCGCTGGCGGCGTACGCCGAAGTCGCGCTGCGGCCCTCGGCCGCCGCCGTGCTGGCAGCAGTGGCCGCCGCTGGCTTTCGCCAGGCTGTGCTGTCGAACACCGCCGCCACCACCAGTCCCGATGCCCGCCAGCTGCTGCTCAAACTCGGGGTGCTGGAGTGGTTTGACGTGGTGGTGGCCCCCGCCGCCGAGCTGGACCCGAGCCGCCCGGGCAAGCCGGATCCCGTGGTGTTTCGCCAGCTGCTGGCGGAGTGGGGCCTCGCCTCGGCCGAGGCCGTCATGGTGGGCAACACCTGCGAGCACGACATTGTCGGCGCGAATGGCGCGGGGCTGTCGGCCATCTTTCTGACCAACCCCGCCGTGGCCGTGCGCCGCAGCGCGCCTGATGGGCCGCTCCCGTGCCCGCCCTGCGTGGTTCCGGCGTGGGATTTGCCGGAAGTGCCGCTGGCTCTCACCGTGCTGCGCCGGGCTGGCACGGGCAACGGGCGGCCGGCCGCTCGCCGCTAGCCACGGCACACCCACGCGACAAGCTTGCCACAATCCGGTACACTGCGTCCAGCGGCGGCGCGCGCGGTGCGCCGCGTGCGACGGCACAGGCAGCTCGCCCCTGTGACCCACCGCCCAATGTCCCGTGCCAGTCAGAGCGAGGCAGCCGGCGCGGCCCGCCAGGGGCTGCACCCTAACGACTTTAATCCGAGGAGGCAATCTGTGAGTGCAAGTGTGGCCGCAGCGCTGGATGACTTGTATGACCGCCACTTAAAGCTCACCGAACACACGGATTGGGCGTATCACCGGCTGTTGCCGTGGGATCGAGGCCGCGATTTTGGGAAAGCCCCGTGGGATGCCAGCCAGGGCACGCTGCCGGCCGCCGTCACGCTGGCGGTGGAGACGGCGATGCTGACCGAGGTGAACTTGCCCTGGTTTACCGCCGGGCTGGTGCGCCTCATGCAAGCCGCGCCCGACGCGCTGCGGCAGTTTGTCCACACATGGACCTCCGAAGAAGATCGGCACGCGCGGGTGCTGGACACGTATTTGGTCCTGTCCCGCAATGGCGACCCCGACGCACGGAGTCGGCTGGTTCAGTCGGTGGTGCGCGTAGGCTGGGAGGTGCCTGGCGACTCGCCCTTTGCCGTGATGGTGTACACCACCCTGCAGGAGCTGGCCACGCGGGTGTTTTACCTCAACTTGGCCCAGGTGGCGCGGTCCGCCGATCCGGTCCTGGACCGCATCCTCAAAACCATTGCGAAGGACGAAACCCTGCACTTCGCCTTTTACCGAGGCGCCGTGGCCGCCTACTTAGACGCGGACCCGGAGCGGGTGGGCACCGTGTGCGACATTGTGCCGCTGTTTGCCATGCCCGGGTCGGGCATGCCGGATTTTGCGCAGCGCATGCGCAGCGCGTCCGACTATGGCGGCTACGGACTGCCCGAGTACCTGGAGCAGGTTATCCGCCCCATTCTGCGTGACTGGGGCGTGTGGGACCATCAGGTGAGTGCGGCGGTGGAGGCCAAGCGCCAAGCCCTGAAAGACTATTTGGCGCGGCTGGCGCGCGCGGCGGACCGGGTCGCGGCCCGGCGCACTGCCCTGGCCCCGGACCACTGACCCACGCCGCGGCCCCGGCGGCTGTGCCGCTCCAGGCGTGTCGTCGTTGCGGGCACTTCCCGCTCTGCGTGTTTTTGTGCTAGGCTTGCCCCCGAGAGTTGCGAAGGCTGAATCGCGCCTCCGCGGCGGGCCCACGAGCCTCGGTGGGACGGGTCCCGTGTCTCACGCCTTATTCCGGCTTTGAGGGAGGACCCCCCTTGCGCATTGGGTGTCACATCAGCGTGGCTGGGGGCTACGCCAAGGCGGTGGAGCGCGCCGAGGCGCTGGGTGCGGAGTGCTTTCAGTACTTCAGCAAAAGCCCGCGCATGCTGCGCTTCACCAAGAACATTAACTACGAGGACGCCGCCGCGGGCCGCGAGCGCGCGCAGACCTTGGGCTTGCCCACGCTGGCGCACGCCCCCTATCTCATCAATTTGGCAGCACCTGATGACGACTTGCGGCGAGCGTCGGCCGACGCTCTGCTGTGGGACCTGCAAGTCGCGCATGCGCGGGGCACGGAGGCCGTCGTGGTGCACTGCGGCAAACACGTGGGCGCCGGGGTGCCCGCCGCCCTCGCATGGATGCGCGAGTCCCTCGCGCGCGTGCTCGGCGAAGACAATACCGGTGTGCGCCTGCTACTGGAAAACACCGCCGGCCAGGGCACGGAGATGGGCACCACGGTGGATGAGCTGCTGTCACTGGTGGACGGGCTGGCGGGGCCGGAGCGGCTGGGATTCTGCCTGGACACCCAGCACGCCTTTGCGGCCGGGGTGCTGAACCCCCTGGAGCCTGGAGGGCTCGCCGCGGTGCAGGCTCCCGCTTTTCGAGAGCGCCTGCACGCCATTCACCTGAACGACTCCAAGGTGGAGGCCGGCCACCGCGCCGACCGGCATGCGCTGGTGGGCCAGGGCCACATCGGGGATGCGGGCTTGCTGCGGCTGGTCACCGAGCCCAGCTGGCACACTCTGCCCTTCTACCTGGAAACCCCGGTGAGCGACGAGGCCCAATACCGAGGCGAAATGGCCCACATTCGCCGCCTTCTGGCGGAAGCGCGCTGACATGCCTTACCGCCTGATTTACAACCCCGCGGCCGGCGGCGGCCGCGCGCGCCGCACCCTGGACGGGCTCATGCCGGAACTGACGGTGCGGAGCGACCTGGAAGTCGTCGCCACCCGGGAGCGCGGGCATGCCACCGAGCTGGCCCGCCAAGTGCGGGATGTGCCGGGCATGGTGGTCATTTCGCTCGGCGGCGACGGCACGCATCATGAGGTGGTAAACGGGCTGCTGCCCGGCGGCCGCGCGGTGATGAGCGTCCTGCCCGCAGGATCGGGCAACGACTTTGCCGCCGGCATCGGAATCCCCATGCATCCCCCGGACGCCTTGGCTGTGAGCCTTCAGGGGGTCCCCACCCCCATCGACGTGGGGCAGGTGGGCTCCGAGTACTTTTTGACCGTTGTAGGGGCCGGATTTGACGCCGAGGTCGCGGGGCTCATCAACCGCCAGTCCCGGGGACGGGGCGGTTCGGGTAAGCTCCTGTACCTGCGTGGCATTTTGGCGACACTGGCCCGCTATCGGAACCACCTGTTTTCCCTGGACGTGGACCAGGCGGGCACCCCTCCCCGCGAGCGGTTCACCCTGCTGCTGGCGGCCGGCAACGTGGCCCGCTATGGCGGCGGCATTCGCATCTGCCCAGCCGCCGACCCACATGACGGTCTGCTGCAGATCGTATGGGTCGGCGGCACCTCCAAGATGGGGACGCTGAAGTTGCTGAGCCAAGCGTACAGCGGCCGCCATGTGTTTAATCCCCTCGTAGAGACGCTGCAAGCTCCTTCGTTTCGCCTGAACGGACCGCCCGAGCTTTTTGTCCACGCCGACGGGGAAATCGTCGGCCACCTGCCCATTTCGGTGCGGGCTTGGCCCGGCGCTCTCTCACTGCTGCTGCCGAAGGTGCCATGACCTGGCCGGCCTCCGCCCCGCCGTTCCTGCTGGGCGTTGCCACCTCCGGCCACCAGGTGGACGGAAATGACCCCCCCGCGCCCAACGACTGGACCCTGTGGGAGGAGGCCGGCCGCACTCAGGACCCGTCCGGCCGCGCGGCCGATCACTGGCACCGATTTGCTGAGGATGTGGCGCTGTTTCGGCTGCTGGGTGCCAACGCCTATCGATTTTCGCTGGAGTGGAGCCGCCTTGAGCCCGCCCCGGGGCGCTTCGATGAGGAGGCCGTGGCTCACTATCGCGAGATGGTGGCCACCTGCCGGCGGGAGGGCGTAGAGCCCCTGGCCACGATGTCGCATTTTACCCTGCCCACCTGGCTGCACGGCGGGTGGCTGTCCCCGCTGGCGGCTCCCCGCTTTCAGGCGCTGGCTGAGCGGCTGGCGCGGTCTCTCGATGGTGTGCAGTTTTGGTGCACCATCAATGAGCCCAACGTGCTGGCGCTCATGGGCTATGTCGAGGGCACCTGGCCCCCGGGCCAGCACCGGCTCGGCGCGGCGCGGCGGGTCCTGCTGGCGCAGCTCGACGCCCACCGGCGCGCCTACGCCGCCATCAAGGAGGTCCGCCCTCGGGCCATGGTGGGCATCGCCCACTCGCTGGTGCACTTTCGCCCCGCCCGCAGCACCTGGTGGGACCGCCAGGCGGCGGCGCTGGCGGACCGCATCTTCAACCAGTGGCCCATTCGGCGCGCCGGTCCCCAAGATTTTATCGGCGTCAACTACTACGCTCCGCGGTGGGTGTCGGCGAAAACCTTCGGGCGCCCGGCGCTGACCGGCCCCACCCCTGGGCCCACGACCGATATGGGCTGGTCGATTGACCCCGAGGGATTTCGGCAGGTGCTGGCCGCGGCCTCTCGCTGGGAGCGTCCCATTCTGGTGACGGAAAACGGCATCGCGACGGATGACGAGTCCGAGCGCGCCGCCTACATTGAGCAACACCGCGCGGCCTTGGAGCGCGCCCAGACCGAGGGGGCGGACATCCGCGGCTATTTCTACTGGTCCGGCTTGGACAACTTTGAGTGGGTGGAAGGCTATCGGCCGCACTTTGGGCTGATTGCCGTGGACCGCCGCACGCAGGCGCGCACCATTAAGGCGGGGGCCGCAGCGTTTGCCGCGTGGGCGGCCGCTATACTTCCAGCCGCGCCACCCCGGCTCCCACGATGAAGGCGCCGGCCATGCCCGCCAGATACGCCACGTTGAACCCGGTCAGCACCAGGTTGATCACCAGCAAAATTAGCGCCCACTGCAGCGCCTGGCCTGGGCTGCCCACCTTGGCGATGTATATCGCGTAGGCGCCGGCCAGCCCGAAAATCGCCAGCGATCCCCCAGCTGGCCCCAAGCTGCCCATCCCGGCCAGCAAAGCGCCCACCAGCCCTGCGCCAAAATAAATGACCAGGTACCGCCAGGGCTCGTACATGCCTTCCACCTGGTTGCCCAGAATCCACAGAAACAAGCCCGCAAAAATCAGCGACAAAATGCTGCTGGGAATGGCCGTGGACAGCAGCGCCAGCCAAAATGGGCCACCGGGCCAGCCGGCCACGGCAAAGCTCCACGTGGGCACCACCAGGCCAAACACCGTGCCCGCCACCAACAGCCCAATCAAGCCCATGGTGATGGGCGCCCCGCTCGTGGGCATCCAGTTGCTGCGGCCCCGGTATCGTCGCGCCTGCTTGCGCTGCGCGGCCCAGTACCTCCGCGCCTCGTCATTCAGCCCGCGCCCCTTGCCTCGATTCACTTGGTCATCCCCCGTCATGGCGGCGTGCCCCGAAGAGAGCCTCGCCAAAAGACTAACCTATCTGGCTTCATATTGCCTCACCGGACGGCCCACACCCAAATCAGTGGCTGACCTCGGCGAAAGCACTGGCGCCAGCGGTCCTCGTCCAGCCGCCCGGCGGCATGCTGGCTGCCCACCCAGGCCGCCGTCAGGTCGGGCACCGGCGCCACCGCGTCGGCAAAAAGTTGCCGGACCAGGCCGGCCGCCTTCTTCGATAGGCCGAGCCCCTCCAGCTGGCCGGGAAACTGCCGGGCCGCGTGGTCGCTCACCACCTGCATCGCCGTCGGCGCCGACGCCAAGAGGCCCGCTTCCGCCAGCACCGCGCGCGCGGCTTCTACATCGAGGGATCCCATGCGGGCGTGGCGCCGGAGTTCATGGGCGTCCACCTGAATGGGAAACCACTCTCCCGGCCACGTGCCGAGGGACCGCTCCAATGCCTCTCGCAGCAGCTGCTCCTCGGTTTCCAGCGCCCTGAGCTCCCGGCGCACCGTGGCGAGCCGAATGATGCAGCGGGCGATCTCCTCCGATGCGGCCGGCCGATCGCCTAGGGATCCCGATGCCACTCGCCTTCCCCCCATGCTATAGATGGGAAGACGCCGCCCGATATGCCACCCCCCCGCAGCGATCCAGCACCCCCGACGGATCCAGCCAGCGAGGCCCGGTCCGGCGGGCGGTCACGCACACGCGCTCATGAGGCCGGCAGGTCAGCGTGCGCTCCCCGTCCAGCGCCACGGTAAACGGCTCGGGCAGGGTGCCATCCACCCCCCGCTCCAGGGGATGCCGCCGGTGGCTTGCAACGGTCAGGGCCGCCAGCAGCCCCGGTGCCAGCACGGCGGGCACCACCTGTCCCCGCTCCCCCAGCACCAGCTCCAGCACGGCATCGTCCGTGGCTCTGACCGGGTCCACGTGCCCTCCCACATTGGACAGGCCAGCGCGGAGCGGATCGGCTACGCCCAGCACCAGGCGCGACACTAACCCGCCATCCCACACCGCGAGGGCACCCACAAACGGCGCAGCCACCCACGCCACGTCGACGACCGCGATATCGCGCTGCCCGCTCTCGGTTTCCACCCCCAGCACCTTGCCGCGGGGCAGTGGGGGGGGGCCATCCCGCACCACATGGGCCAGCGCCAGCCCCGCCACGGTGTCCTCGCCCAGCCAGCACGCCACGTTGTTGGTGCCACCAGCCAGCGGCAGCACCGGCACCCCGGGATCGGCCTTCGCCACTTGGCGCTGCGTACCGTCCCCGCCGATGACGGCCAGCACATCCACCCCCGCGTCTTCCAGCCGATGCACGGCCTCGGCGGTGGCCTCCGCCTCCCCGAGCTGGCCGCGGCCCGGAAGCACCGCCGCGGCGGGCTCGTCGGCACTCACCCGCTCGGCCAGGCCCTCTTCGTCGGCCACCAGGTACACCGGCACGGCGCCGAGAGCCTGGGTGCCGGCGATGATGCGCCGGAGCTGCAGCATTTTATCCGGACCCGACACCATGCCCGCGCGAGCGACGAGCCGGCGTATGTCGCGGCCGGCACGCGGATTCAGCACGAGCCCGATGCCGCCGCTCATCGGAGGCCCGCCACCCCCGGGCCTGCCGCCGGCCCGCGGTGCGGCGGCCCGGAGGTCCCACGCCGCAGCTCAGGCCGCATCGCGGCCACTTCCGACAGCCGCACCGCCACCCGCGCCGCGGTCGCCTGGCACGCCGCCTCTCCACTGGGAGTGGTGCGGAGCCACACCAGCCGGCGGTCGTGGGGATCGCGGTCCTTCACCAGCCAGCCGTGGGCCGCAGCGGCGGCCACGGCCCGCGCCACCGTGGCCCCGGTGACCGCCAGTCGACCGGCCACGGCCATCAAGGGGAGCGGCCCCGACTCCTTCAGGAGGTTTAGAATTTGCCACTGCGTGGCGGTGGGTTCACCGGCACGCGCCCGAAACACGGCGCCCACTTCCCAATCCCACACCAGCCAGTCGCGGGCGGCGTCCATCCCCATGTCCTGCTCCGCCATGTTCGCCTCCTCCGAAATTGCATCACTATCCATCACTATCCATCTCTATCCAGATCTAGCATCCTTAGCACTCCTGGGCGGGCGCGGTCAATGGCGGGGGCCCGGCGCCGTGCGGCTTCGGTCCTCCTGGCGCCGCTCCCAGGCGCACTGAGCCGCCGCCACATCAAAGAGAGCCGCGCCGACACTTTTCATCACCGTCAAGCCAGCGGGCGGCCGGGGGGGCGCGCTGGCCAGCGGCAGGACGGCCTCGGGCGCAAGCCGCCCCTCGGTGATCGGAATCCGCACGTCTCCGCTTTCCGCCAGCACGGCCTCTCGCGTGTCGGCGTAGACGGTGGCCGCCTGCATCACATCGGAAGCACACTCGCGGTCGGCGGGCCGATACGCCCCCATCGCGTTGACGTGCGCATGAGCGGCCAGCATGCTGCGGTGCAGCAGTGGCGAGGGCGAGCGGGTCACCACCGTGACCACGTCGGCCGCGCGAACCGCCTGTGAGACCGACTCCGCCACCGACACCGCCAGATCAGGATGCCAGGCCCGAACTCGCTCGGCCAGTGCCAGAGCGCGGCCTCCGGTGCGGTTCCAAAGGGCCAGCGCCTCGACGCCCCCAAGATCCAGCAGCGCCTCCACCTGGTACCACGCCTGAAAGCCGGCACCGACCACCGCCACCCGGCGGCGGGCCCGCGCGAGCCGCTCGGTCGCCCACCCGGCCAAAGCGGCTGTTCGCAGCGCCGTTAGCACGGGTCCATCCAAAATAGCGCGGGGCTGGCCCGTCTCATCATCGAACAGCACCACCACCCCGGGCAGGGTGTCCGCCTGGCCCGGCCGGTCGTTCAGCAGCTTGACCGCCAGCGACCCGGCCCACGATCCCGGCATCACAAACAGCGTGCCCCGGGGCATGGGCACCAGCTGCCGCAGCGGCGTATGCGCCTCTTGGCCTCGCCCGGCCTCGAGCGCGCGGCTGACGGCGGCTCGCGCCCAGCGGGGCGTGAGCAGGCACTCCAGCTCGGGTGCCGAAATCCACGTCACGCTGTGGTCCACGGAATCCCCCCTCTATCGCCAGTGCCTCTGCCTGCCATTCTCCCACGACGCCCCCGCCGCCGAAAGCTCGCGGCAGGAGGAGAGCCGCGCGCCTGCCGTTGCAGGCGGCAAAGGAGCCCGCTACCCTAGGCAAGAGGCCGCCGAAGGGATGGGGAGCGCCTGTGACCGAGCTCGCACGCATCTTGATGGTCCGCCACGGCCACAGCGAAGCCAACGCGCTGGGCCGTTTCGCCTTTCGCCGCTGGGACCCAGGCCTCACGGCGCTCGGCTGGGAGCAGGCGCGCTCCCTGGTGTCCGACCTAGCCGGTGTGCCCATTGCCGCGGTGGTGTCGAGTCCCCTGCGCCGCGCCCGCGAAACCGTCATCCCACTGGCGGAGGCGCGCGGGCTGTCCGTGTCGGACGTGCCCGGATTGGCCGAGCTGGACATGGGCCGCTGGGACGGCCACCCCTTGGTCGAGCTGGCCCGCGACGACCCCGAGGCCTGGCGCGCCTGGCGCCGCGATCCGGAAGCCAGCCCCCCGCCGCGGGGAGAGCGCATCAGTGAAGTAGGGCAGCGGGTGATGGCCGCGCTGGACGCCCTGCCGCGTGCGCCGGGGGAATTGGTGGTGGCCAGCACCCACTCTGACTGCCTAAAGGGCGTCATGGTTCATCTCTTGGGGGTGTCCGGCCCCCAGTCTCGGCGCATCGACGTGCCCAACTTGGGTCAGCTGCTGCTCACCGCCAGCCCGCGGGGCTGGCGCATCACGCTGGCGGAGGCGGGGCGCATCTGACACCCACCGAAAGGCCTATGGCCCGGCGGCGGCCTCCAGGGCGGCAATAAGCTGGCCGCACGCGGCCAGGATGCCGGAGGCACTGGGAACCGCTTCCCGCGCTGGCTCGGTGTCGAAGGCATCCTGTAGCGACGCGTCACGAAGCTGAATGACCTGCTGAAGGGCGGGGGACGCCTTGAGCGTGCCCAAAATGTCGTGGGGGCGCTGGCAGTGTCCGGCCTGCGCGAGGGAAAAGCCTTGGTCGCCTGTTCGGCGGCCTGCTGGCTGAAGAAGCACGCGGCATAGGGATGCGTGTCCACGTTGCCCTCGCCGTCTCGAGGTCCATGGCCCCTTGCAACAGCCAGCGCTTCGCCTCATCCCCGTCCGCCATCCCGTCAGCCAGACAGCCCCATCCCTTCGCCAACGACTTCCCGGCGGATGAAGGGCCCCTCGTCCCGCAGACATCCGCCATCGATTCGCTCGGCGGCTTCGGCTTGCCGGCGCCCTGCGCACGGCTTACACTGGAGCTGACCTAATCGTTGGGTGCATAACAGGGAATCAGGCGAACATCCTGAGCGGCACCCGCCACTGTCACCGGGGAGCCGACGCCAGCCACTGCTCACGCGGGAAGGCACGTCACACGGCGAAGAACCGGCAGCCAGGAGACCTACCCGGCGAATGGGCGAATCCTGCGGGTGGCAGGACGTCGCCGCGCTGGCGTCGGCTGTCACCTGCCATAAGGAGACTCCGACCAATGACACCAACTTTTCGTGCGGGCCGATGGCTCGCGGGCTTCATGGCCGCCGCTGTGCTGGCTGCCGCTGCGGGCTGCGGCGCGGCAGGCTCGGCGGCGCCCTCCGGACCTATCCACGTGGTGGACGACGCCGGCCAGCACCTCACTTTTTCCGCACCGGTCCACCGCCTCGTCGTCATCGCGCCCTCCAACTTCGAGATTGTGAATGCGCTGGGCCTTCGGCGCGACATTGTCGGCGTGGACAGCTCGGTGCCGCAGTACACGCCCGCCCCCTGGGCGAAAGCTGCGCACGGCCTCCCCTCCATCGGCAACGCCCTCCCCGAGCCATCGGCCGAAGCCGTGGTCGCTCGGCGCCCCCAGCTGGTGATCACCGACGAGCCGCTCAGTGACTTGAAGACGCTCACACGCCGGCACATTCCGGTGATGGTGCTCAACCCGACCTCTATTCAGGGGGTGTACCACGACATCGCGCTGGTGGGCACCGTGACAGGCACCAGCGCCCGCGCCCGGGTGCTGGTGGCGCATCTGAAAGCGCAGCTGGCATCTCTGGAGGCGAAGCTCCGGCACATTCGCCGCCACCCCACGGTGTTTTACGATTTGGGTGATCTGTACACCACGGGCCGGGGCACCTTTCTGACCGACTTCATCACCCTGGCAGGCGGCAAAAATGCCCTCGCACCTTATGTAAAGGCGCCGTGGCCTCAAGTGACCGCTGAGCAGGTGGTGCGGGCCAATCCCGACTATATCGTGGTGGACAGCGGCGCCGGCATCACGGCCGCCCAAGAAAGCAAGCTGGCCGGCTTTTCGGCGACGCGGGCCGTCAAGGACCACCATGTGCTGGTGGCCCCCAACTCCTCGTATCTGGACGAGCCGTCCATCGGCCTGGTCCGCGGGGTGAAAGAGCTGGCCCACATCCTGCACCCGCACTGGGTGTCCTGAGTGGCCGGCCGGCGGCTGGCGCTGGCCGGCCTGGCGCTGGCTGCCAGCGTGCTCGTGGGGCTGGTGCATGGGCCCACGCCTCTGCCCCTGTCCGCCATCGTGTCGGTGCTGGTCCACCCTAGCTCGCGGTTGGCCAGTGTCATCGTGTGGCAAATCCGCATGCCGCGCGTCGTGGCATCCGCCTTAGTCGGCGCAGGGCTGGCCGGGTCGGGGGTGGCGATGCAGGCGCTGCTCCGCAACCCCCTGGCGGACCCCTACATCGTCGGCGCGTCGGCCGGTGCTGGCCTCGGCGCCGTCCTCACTGCCACGGTGGTTGGGAGCCTGGTGCCAGCCGGCGCCTTCGTGGGCGCGCTGGCCGCCGTGGGCGCCACCTATTCGGTGGCCCGCACCCGCGGACAGGTGGCCACCCTGACGCTCATTCTGGCGGGCTACGCGCTGGGCATCATGCTGGCCGCGGTGCAAACCTTCATCCTGTTGCTCAACCAGCACAGCCTCGAAACCGTGTTTGCTTGGGAGGCCGGCTCCATCCACGGCATGACATGGGCGCCGGTGGGCCTGGCCGCCCTCCTCATCCTGCCCGCCGCCGCCCTCCTGTTCCCGCTGACCCCCGCCATGAACGCTCTGCTGCTGGGCGATGAGGCGGCCGGCCACCTGGGCGTGCACGTCAGCCGGCTGCAGCTGCTGCTGCTGGGGCTCGCGAGCGTCATGACGGCGGCCGCCGTATATCTGGCGGGCTTGGTGGGGTTTGTCGGCCTGGTCATCCCGCACGTGGTGCGCCGCCTCACGACCGCCGATCACCGTCAGCTGCTGCCGCTGGCGGTCATGTGGGGAGCCGCGTTCTTCATTCTGGCCGACACCGTTTCGGAAAGTGTGCCGGTGGTGGGCGCCGTGCCCGTGGGGTTGCTGACGGCCGTGCTGGGGGGACCCTACTTCCTGTGGCTGTTGGTGCGCACTCAGCGTGAAGGGGTGGTGTTTTGAATCTCCGCGTGGAGGGGGTCTCCCGCCGCCACCCCTCAGGGTTTCAGCTGGGCCCGCTGTCCGTCGCCGTGGGCCGCGGCGAGTGGCTGGGGATTGTCGGCCCCAACGGGGCCGGCAAAACCACCCTGCTGCGCCTCATGGCGGGAACAGAGCCACCCGATGCCGGCCACGTGTGGTACGACGGCCAGCCGCTGGCGGCGCTATCGCCTGGAGCCCGCTCGCACAGCCGCGCCGTCGTGCCGCAGCGGCTGGTGCTGCCGTTTGACCTCCCCGTGTCGGCTGTGGTGGAGCTGGGACGGCTGTCCCACCTGCCGTGGGCCGATCGGCTGCTGCCGCTGGCGCCGGCCGAGCGGCAGCTGGTCGAGGCGTGCCTGGAGCAGACCGATGCGGCGGAGCTCCGGAGCCGCTCGTTTCGCACGCTGTCGGGAGGCGAGCAGCAGCGGGTGCTCCTGGCGATGGCGCTGGCCCAGCGGGCGCCGCTGCTGCTGCTGGACGAGCCAACCGCTTCGCTGGATCCGGGGCACGCCCGCCAATTTCTTGAGTTGGTGGGCTCTTTGGTGCAGGCGGGCCACACGGTGGTGATGGCGCACCACGATTTGACCACCGTGGCTCAAGCGTGCTCGGCGGTGCTGCTGCTGGCGGACGGCCAGGTTCAGGCGTATGGTGGAGTCGATGAGGTGTTTCAGGCCGAGCAGCTGTCAGGGGTCTATCGCACGCCGTTAGGCGTCATGCCGCACCCCTCGACCGGTCGGCCGCTGGTGTTCCACCGGGGATGACGTCCCGTTGGCCGAGCGGCAGCCCCGCCAAGAAGGCGGGCGGGCTCACGTCCTACGGCATGGAGGCGCGATGAATGCAAGTGGATGTCGAATGTGGAGCCTGCACCGCCGTGCTCCTGACCCGCACGCTGGCGCATCGGACAAGCGCCGATGGGTGGCGGCCGCACTTCGGCCCCGTGCTGGCGGAGGCCGCCGGCACGATGGCCGGTGCCCCCCACCCCGGCGTGGCCCTGGAGCGGATGTACCAGGCGCTGGAGGACCGCCTGCAGGACGAGGACCCTTATGCCGCAGTGAAAGATGAGGCCAACGCCCGCATGGAGGCGTGGTGGGCCGAGACCGCTCGCGGCCCAAAGCCCGATTTGGCTCAGCTGCTGGCATGGGCGGTGGCCGGCAATTCCATTGATGCCGGCGTGGACACCCGCGTGGATCCAACGTGGCAGCAGTTCACCGCCGCGGCGGCAGAGCCGCTGTCGCGCGATGATCGGGCGGTGGCCGCCGCGTGGGTGGCCCAGCACCCGGGCGCTCGCGTCTTGTACCTGCTGGACAACGCGGGCGAGGCGGTGCTTGACCGCGAGTGCATGCGGGCGCTGGCTGCGCGCGGCCTCGCCGTCACTGCCGTGGTCAAAGGCCGCCCGATCATCAATGACGTGACGCGCCGCGAGGCGGACCGCTTAGGGCTGGCCAGCGTGGCCACCGTCTGGGACACCGGCGCGGCTCGCTACGGCACCATGCGCGGGCGGGTGCCCGACGCCGTGTGGGCGGAGTGGGAGGCCGCCGATCTGGTGGTGGCCAAGGGGCTGGCCCATCTGGAGACGCTGTCGCACGAGCCGCGCCGGGGGCCGGTGCTGTTTCTATACCGCGCCAAGTGCCCGCCGTCGGCCCGGCTGTTGGGGGTGCCCCCCGAAAGCTCCGTGGCTTGGTGGCGGGCGCCAGCCCCCTAGCCACTGGGCCACAGCACGGCCGCTTCTTCGTCCAGGGCCGCCCACTCGCGGCTGGTGAAGCGCAGGCGGGCGATTGGCAGCAGCACCAAGTCCTCTTGGCGCAGATGGAGCAAAAAGGCGTCGCGCCACGCGTCCGGATCGCGGCCCGGGCCCTGGGACAGCTTAGCGTGCGCGGCCTCCATGAGCGGGATCGGCCCACCCCCCACAAAGTAGCGCGCCAGCCGGGGGAAAAACAGACGCTCCTCCACGGTGCGGTGAAACGCTAAAGCCTCCGACAGCTCAGCGGGCATGCCCTCAACCTCCGGGCGCCATGCGGTGAGGCACTCGGCGGCGGCCGCATGGGCTGCCTGCCAGCGGCGGTACAGCGGGGTCTCCATCAGGAAGTCACCTCCGACTTCGCGGCCGCCGCCGCCAGGTGCGGCGCGTGGCTCGTCCCCATGGTCCAGCACATCCGCGCCCCGAACAACCGGGCCGGCATCCCCCAGGCCGCCAGCGCTCCGCCGGGGAAAACACCAGCCTGCGGGCCGCGCGGCCCCGGCTGAGCGCCCGGCGGGTGACCGCCCCGATGGGCGCAAGCGAGGGGCTCCGGGCCAGCGCAGGCGGCCGCTTCCGATCGCGGCAGTGGGGAACAAAGACAGTGCCCAGCCCCAAGCTCACCACAGTGGGGCAGCCGGCCGACACCAAGGCAGACCCGTGCATGTGTCCCCGTCCTCTCTCGGGCCCACCGGCGAATCGCGCTGGTCAGCTAGCACCATACTGCACGCGGCCGCCCCGGAAAACCCTTTGCGCGCCCGCGACGCGCCCCGACCGCTGCCCGCTGCCCCGCCAGGGTTGGTGCACGGCTGTCCAGGGCCAGCACCGCCGCCAGTGTTCCTCCGGCTGCCGCCGCGTCCCACCCCGCCACCACCGCCACGGCGGGCACCCCGTGGCGGCCGGCCAAGGCAGCCGCCAATCCCGCCGCCCCTCCCGGGTGATGGCCAAGGCTGCCGAGGCGAGGGCCACCTCCAGCCCCACCATCTCCGCACGCGAGCCGCGCCTGGCTGCCGGGCTCGGCGCGACTTTTTCCTTCGCGAAAAGAGGTTAGCGCGCCAGCGAGGCGAACTGCAACCACTGGACTCAAGCGGAACTCAGAGAGAGCCAGATGGCTCCAGGTGGTTCCAGGTGAATCCACGTTGATGAATCAGGGGTGGGCGGCGCGTGAAGGTTTTGGGCGTTATCGGCACTCCTCCGTGTGGATGCGGTCATGATGCATGGGTGGTGGTGTCTGCGGCGGCTCCCCACCTAGAGTGCTTCCGACATGAATTGCCCCAAGCGGTGGCGGTCGTCGTGGACAAGCCCTGGCTAACCCCCACCGACTTGGCGCGCCAGATGGTTGCCAAATTCTTGCGAGTTGAGGTGGAGGCGCTGGAGCCGGACCATCCGATGGTGCGCGGGACGCTGGCGACCGTGCGCGAGCAGCTGCGCCTGGTGGCGCCCGTTCCAGCGGGGGCTTCGGTGACGGTCAACGGCCGCTTTCTCCTTTATCGGCACTCGGGCGGCGGAGGCTCGCGCCCGCTGGGGCGGCTGGCCGCCGCCCCTTAAGCCTGGGTGCCGCACACCCACATGGCACCGCGGGCGCCTTTCTGCCACAATGGCCGCGGAGGTATCGCGCATGCTCGTGAGAATCCCGGCCCAGGCCCACTATCAGTTCAGCAACCGATGGCTGGGCGCCCGGTGGCACTTTTCCTTCGACCGCTACTTTGACCCGCTGCGGGTTAACTTTGGTGCACTGCGCGCCTACAACCACGATCGCATCGCCCCCGGATCGGGATTTCCCACACATCCCCACCGCGAAATGGAAATTGTGACGGTGGTGCTGCAGGGCGAGCTGACGCATGAGGACAGCACCGGCCGTGAGCTGGTCCTATCCGCCGGCGAAGTGGAGGCCATGACCGCGGGGCGGGGGATTGAGCATGCCGAAGTCAACCGCGGCACCGTCCCCGCGGAGTTCATTCAGATTTGGATTCTGCCCCAAGAAAGCCACCTGACGCCTTCCCACCATCAGAGCCGGCCGGACCCGGCTGCACTGGCGGCGGGCTTCACGGTGGTGGCGGCTCGCGCCGACACCGGGGCGGCCCTGCCGATTTACCAAGATGCGCGAGTGGCGTGGGCTCGGCTGGACCGCGGCCAGCAAGCCCGCTGGGTGGTGCGGCCCGGCCACCGCGCGTACCTGCATGCGGTGGACGCCAGCGCCGCCGTCGAGGGTCTAGGCCTGATGGCGGATGATGCCTTGGAAGCCACCGCGCCCGCGCACGAGCCGCTGGCCCTGCTGGTTGACTGCCAAGAACCCGGCAATTTTCTGCTGGTGGAGGTGCCCGAGCTGTGACCCACAGCGTCCGGCGGTGAAAGACCCACGGCTGGACCAGCCGATGTCCGCCATCTACCGACTGTATAATGGGAGGCGCCACCCGGGACCCGACCAGCTGGTGCGCCATCCTGAGTGGACGCGCCGCCTGCTGGAGGCACTGGGGCGCCCGGACGACGCCTGCCCGGCCATCATGGTCACCGGCAGCAAGGGCAAAGGCTCGACCGCGTTCTACTTAGCTTCCGTGCTGGAAGCGCACGGACTGAATGTCGGCTTCTTTTCCAGTCCGCACTTGGTGGACAACCTCGAGCGCATCCGGTTCAACCGGCGCGCGATATCGGCGGACCAGTTTTTGGAAGCATATGCCGCGATCAAGCCAGCTTTGGATCGCCTCACGGCTGCCATCCCCCACGACCAATACCTGGGCCCCGTGGGGGTATTCGCAGCGCTGGCCGCGTGGCACTTTCGGCGCCACGGCGCCGACGTGGCCGTGTACGAAACGGGCCGCGGCGCTCTATTTGACGACGTGGCCGAGGTGCACCACGAAGGCGCCATCATCACGCGCCTTTTGCTGGAGCACCGGCGCGAGCTCGGCCCCACGTTGGCCGACGTGGCCTGGCACAAAGCCGGCGTCGTCCGGTCCGAGACCCGCTGGATGGTAGCCCCGCACGACCCGCACCTGCTCCCCTGGCTCGGAGCCTCCGGCGCCGAGTGGGTGGGCGATGCGCTGCGGATCGGCCGCGCAGTGCCCGCCGGCCGGGGCGACATCGAATTCACGCTCGCCCTTCGGCCGGATGGCGCTGTCCACCACGCGCGCCTGCCCGCGGTGCCGGCCTTTGCGGCAGCGAACGCCCATCAGGCGCTGCTGGCGGCGCACCGATGGCTGGGGCCCCGGTTCTCCCTGGCCGTGGCCGTCGCCGCGCTCCGGCAGGCCCGCTTTCCTGGCCGCGGCGACTTGCTGCCCACGACCCCACCCATCCTCCTTGATGGCGCCGTGCGCCGGGAGTCGGCCCGCGCTGTGGCCGAGGCGGTGGCGGCGCGATTTGGCGGCCAGCGCCTGGCATCCATCGTGGGCGTGCCAGCCGACAAAGACTGGGCCGGCGTCGCCCGGGTGCTGGCGCCTCTGGGCCCGCTGGTGTTTGTCGCGGCAAAAAATCCGCGGCTCCACTTCCCCGAGGAGCCGCACAGGGAATTTCCCGGCAGCCGCTGGGCGGACAGCCTCGGCACCGCGTGGCACTGGGTGGTGGACACCCACCCCGACCTGGTGCTCGCACTGGGCACGCAGTCGCTGGTGGCCGACGTGCTGGAGTTTTTCGACTTAGGCGGCGCCCTGCTGGACTTGTCCCAGCCCCGCGCAGAAGGCGCCCTGGTGTCGAGCCACCCCACGTCGCCGTAACACCGCCGCCGCCGACTGGCTGTGAGCCAGCGCCTGGCCGGCAGACACATCTTGCCGACGCGCCGGGCTCGGTTACAATAGGTCGGGCCGCGGAGGTTCACTGCAGAGCTTGACGAAATGTCGCGATGCCCGTTTCACTATCTCATAGCAGAGCAAAGGCAGGTGCCACGCCATGGCCTCGAGACGAACCATCGACGCGCGCGGGGTAGGGCTCGCGCTGAGCGGCCTGCTGCTGGCCGCGTGCGGGGCGACTCCCACAGCCGCCACGCACGCACATCACCCGAAAGCGGGCGCCTCGGCCACCAGCGGGCGCGTGACGCACTTCAGCGCGCCACCGCCGACCGTCATTCACTCCGGGCGCCAATACACCGCCACGGTCAAAACCAGCCTGGGCACGTTCGCGATCCACCTATTTGCCAAGCGGGATCCCCAGGCCGTCAACAACTTTGTCTTTTTGGCCGACCACAAGTTTTTCAATACCGAGCGCATCTTTCGCGTGCTGAAGTCCTTTGTGTTCCAGACCGGCGATCCGGAAAACACCGGGATGGGCGGCCCCGGCTATGAGGTGCCGGCGGAGCTTCCGATTCCCGTGCCCTATGCGCCGGGCGTCGTGGCGTATGCCCACACAGCCTCCTCCACCGACTACGGCAGCCAGTTTTTTGTCTGCACGGGCAGCAGCAGCAGCCAGCTCAACTCCACCCCCACCTACACCGAGATTGGGCAAGTCACCTCCGGCATGAGCGTGGTGAAAAAAATCGCGGCGGTGCCGGTTAAGGTCAACCCCATCACCCAGGAAGACTCGATGCCCGTCTCGCCTGTGACGGTGGACAGCGTGACCATTCAGAGCCAGCCGCTGTCTGGCTCCTGATGGCGGCCGCCGCCGCTGAGGCGAGCGCGCCGCGCTCGCCGGTCACGCTTCTGTCCATCGCCCACTTTTGGAACGATGCGTACAGCACGATTTATCCGGCGCTGGTGCCTCTCTTTATGGGCCTGCTGCACTGGTCGGTCACCGCTGCGGCGCTGGTGGGGGCCGTCGGCAGCATCATGCAGGGAGCTCAGCCCTTTTTGGGCCGGCTGGTGGATGCGCGGCCCAGTCGGCGGTACACGGGCGCGGCCCTGCTGCTCGTATCCTCCACCGCGCTGTTTGAGCCACTCACACGCAGCTACACTTTGTTTGTGGTGCTGCTGCTGGTGGGCACCGCCGCCAGCTCTTTGTTCCACCCCACCTCACTGGCGCTGGTGGGGCAAGGAAAAAATCAAAGTCGCGGCAAGCGCGTGGCGACGTTTCTGGTCTCGGGCAATGTCGGGCGAGCGGTGGGCCCCCTCATGGCCAGCGGCCTCGCCACGGTCATTGGCAGCATCGCCGGCGTGTCGGTGGTGGCGCTGCCGGGGCTGGCCCTGGGCGCTTACGCCCTGACGGCGGTGCCGGCCACGCTCGCCCCGAAGGCGGGGGGCCAAGGGCCGGCAGTGGTGGCGCTTCTCCTGAGCCGGTGGCGCCGGCTGGCGATTTTGCTGGGCCTCTCGGGCTCCCGCGCCTTGGTGACGTTTACCTTGGTGGCGCTGCTGCCGGTATGGTTTCACGCTCGGGGCGGCACGGCGCTCGAAAGCTCGGTGTATTTGGGGGTGCTGCTGTTCGTGGGATCTTTGGGCAATGGCATTGGGGGTGCCTTGTCCGATAGGTTTCCGCGCCGCTTTATCCTGATGGCCGCGGCGATCGGCTCCGCCATTGCCCTGGGGGCGTTCACCGCCACCACGGGGGTGGTCGCGATTTTGCTGGTAGCGGTGGTGGGGCTGTTCAGTCAGTCCACCACCTCCGTCACCATGGTGATGGGCCAAGAGCTGTTTCCCGAAAGTCGCGGGATGGCGTCGGGCATCGCGCTGGGATTGGGCAACGCGCTGGGGGCCCTCGCTGTGGCGGGACTGTCGCTGGTGGCCGGGCGCTATGGCATTCCGGCGGCGCTGTACACCACCGCCGCGCTGGCGCTGGTGGGCGTGCCGCTGGCCCTGTTGTACCGAGAGCACGCGGCCGCGTGAGCGGCGGGCAGGCGAACTTGGGCAGGCGCAGGGGGCCGGCATAGCCGGCCCCCTGCGGGGTGCCCGATCGCTTAGGCCTGCTGAAGCTGAGGTGATGTGGCCTCTTCGCCCGAGGCTTGCTGAATGCTGAGGCCGAGTCCGGTCTCCCGGCCCCATATCAGCCAAGCGATGGCCGCCAACAGCCCCACGCCCCACACCTCCGCGTTGAACGTGATGTACTGCTGGGTTCCCATGTGCGCCGAGATATAGATGCTGGGAATGTAGAGGCCAATCGAAACAAACCGGGCGATGGCGGTCAGGGTACCCCGCTGCAGTGTGGGCCACACCTCGGCCTTCATCGTGTCCTCCGTCAGATAGCATAGGGAGTTGACGCCCGCCAAGATGACCAGCAGCACCCAAAACAAGCCCATGTCATGCCGCCAAGTGGAGGTGGTCGCGGCAACCGCCACCGTTACCGCGAAGGTGCCGAGAAACGTCCAGAAGAGAAACTTCTTCCGCGAGACACGGTCAGCGATGAGACCCAAAAATCCCACGACAAACCCGGCTCCTTCAAAGATAAGCAGGATAGTGGGCTGCAGGTGCGGGAAAAACGCAAACGCCAGCGCGTAGGCCATCAAGCCAAACCCGATGGTGTTGGCTGCGGCGATGACCACCATGATGACCATCGTGAAGAACATATAAGCACCCGAGGTGTTTGTGGCGGGTGGGGCCGGATGGAGATCCACCTCGCTGCGCCACTCGGGGCCATAGTACCGCGCCACCGTAGCTTCCGCCTCTTCAGCGCGGCCCTTTTTCTGGAGCCACAGAAACGACTCAGGCATCTGAACGCGGGTAGCAAACAGCACTGCCACCACCAGCAGCACGGCAACCGCCACCGCATCGCGCTGGACCGCAATGGCGGCCTGGCCGCTGATAGCAGCGGTCGCCAGCGCGACGATGGCCAGCACCATCCCGCCAAAGTTGATGCCGTTGATAATCAGCATGGTGGCTTTGCCGCGGTGCTGCCGCGGCATCAGCTCGTGGCTGGCCACCATGATGGAGTTCATCTCGCCGCCGCCGGCCATCAGCATCAGGGCCAGGGCGATCAGGAGCAGCACGTAGCTCGTAGCAAAAAACAGGACGATCCCGCCGATTGCATACAGCACCAGCGTCAGATACAGCGTTACCTTGCGGCCGTATTTGTCCGAAAACGGGCCTGCGACGATAATCCCAATGATGAGCCAGATGGGCGCCCAGGCCAGCATCAGCTCGCCGAGGGCTTTCGGAATGACCACCCACGCGAGCGCAATCGAGCCCAGGGCAAAGACGTAAGATTCCAAAGCCAAGCCCAGCGCGAACGACACAAACATCCAGGTTGTGCGCTGATTCCATCGGGCGCCTCCGAGGCGCTCCACGCTTGCCAATGTGCATACCTCCCGCCGCGAGTGTACCACTGCTCATACGTTCATTCGACGAATCTTCCGAAATAGAGCGGGCCCCGCCGGGGCCGGCGGATTCCCCCTCCGCTTTCCGCGCGAGCCTCCGCTACACTGGGGATGGAATCGGAGGTCCTTAGCTCCCCCAGCTATCAAGAGAGGCAGGTGGCCCCATGCGCATCGTGGTTTCCGTTGACATGGAAGGCATCGGAGGGATTGTCGACCGCGTGCAGTTGATTCCTGGCGAGCGGCTCTATCAGGAGAGCCGCGCGTACATGGTGGCCGAGATGAAGGCGGTCGTGCGGGCGGCATGGGAACATGGCGCCACCGAGGTGGTGGTGAACGACTCGCACGACGGGATGCTGAACCTGGCCTGGTCGGAGCTAGCCGACCTGCCGCGCGGCACCCAGCTGATTTCGGGCACGGGCAAGCGCCTGTCAATGGGCCAAGGGCTGCCGGGCAGCGCGGCCATCATGTTCGTGGGCTATCACGCGCGAGCCGGCACTGCCCAGGCCGTTATGGACCACACGTACAGCGGCGACGTCCACCACCTGGCGCTGAACGGGCAAGAGCTGGGCGAGGTGGGGCTGAACGCGTACGTGGCCGGGTATTACGGTGTGCCCGTGGCACTGGTGACCGGCGACCAGGCACTGGTGGCCGAGGCGCGCGCGCTGCTGCCGGAGGTGGACTGCGTCATCACCAAGGAAGCGCTGAGCCGCCGCTCCGCACTGCTGCCGTCGCCCGCCGACTTGGCCGATCGACTCGCAGCGACCACCGCGCGCGCCATGGACCGCCTCCATGCGGGGACGGGCCCGAAGCCGGTCACTCTGACCGGCCCCCTTGAGCTGGAGGTGGGTTTTATGACCACGCAGGCTGCGGACACCGCCTGCCTGATGCCTGGCACGCGCCGGGTTGACGGCCGCACGGTGGCCATCACCACCCCCACGGCAGAGGCTGCCTACTTCGCGTTCCGCGCGCTGCTGGTGCTGGGCGGCGGCACGCCGCTTTACTGAGAGGGCGGCGCGACTGCAACATTTTGGCCCGCGCACTGTAGCCGCCGGCAGGCATATCAGATATGATGCCGGTTAAGATCGCGCGATCGCGGGATTGTGGGATGCAGAACCTGACTCACTGAAAATCCATGAAATTGACGGACGGGGTGACGGACAGCGTGGCGAGGCCCCTGGATCATGACCGCTGGATTGTGTCCCTTGACGATGCGGCGTACGGACCCGCCACTGGGCTGGGCAGCAAGGCGGGCGAGCTGGCGCGCCTGCGGCGGGCGGGCTACCCCGTGCCGCCAGGCTTCGTGGTCACCCCGGCGGCGTATGCCGCCTTTGCCGCCGCCCAGCCAGCCAGGGACGCGCCGGCGCTTGCCGGAGGCGTTATGCCGGCCCCGCTGCTCGAGAAGCTGTCCGACGCCTACGCCGCGCTGGAGACGCACTGTCCGCCGGTGGCCGTGCGCTCCTCGGGTGCCCTGGAGGACTTGGCCGACAGCTCGTTTGCGGGCCAGTACGACACGGTCCTGGGCGTCGTGGGCACCGAGGCGCTGGCTGCGGCGGTGCAAGCCTGCTGGGCATCGGCGGCGGCGCCGCATGTGCAGAGCTACGCGGCCCGCCATGGACTGGCCCCGACCGTGGCGCAGATGAGCGTGTTGGTGCAGTTGCTTGTCGCGGCCGAAGCGGCTGGCGTGGCTTTCGGGGTGGACCCCGTGACGGGCGACCCCTCCCGCTGCGTCATCAATGCCAGTCTGGGTCTGGGCGAATCGGTGGTGTCGGGCACCGTCATCCCGGATGCCTACACGGTGAACTGGCTCACCGGGGCGGTCGCGGCAGAGCTGGGCGACAAGGACCAGCAGGTGGTGTTTCGGGACGGCCGCCTCGCGACCGTGCCCACCACCCCGGAAGAGCGGGCACGGCCGGCGCTCCCCCCAGAAGCCGTGCAGCAGGTCGCGCGGCTGGTGGCCGCGCTGCAAGAGGACGCGGGCCGTCCGATGGATGTGGAGTTTGCCTGGATGGCCGGCCGCCTGTATCTCCTGCAAGCGAGGCCCATCACAGCAATGGCCGCCGAAGCCACCTGAGGCCCCGGGGCGGCATGACCCATCACCTCGCCAGCATCACCGGCATCTCCAGCATCATCACCATTAATCAGCACATCACTACACAGGAGGCATGCACGATGAATCACCATCCCCAAGACACCGACGCCCCAGGAGTGGCGAAGGGTCCCTTGGCCGAAACCTTGCAGCTGGGCGAGGACGAGCGCCACACGGGATACTGGATACAAGATGAGGTGCACTTCGGCCATCCGCTGACGCCGCTGTTTGCGTCGTACCAGCTGCCGGCCCTGACCGAGGGAACCCGCCGAGCCTTTGAGACCCTGTCCATGCCCATCATTGAGTTTCGGGCGCGGCTGGTGGACGGCTACTTCTACCAGTGGGCCGTGGATGCGCCCGATGCCGAGGCGCGCGCAGAGCGCCAGCGCCACCTGATGGCCGACGAAATCATGCCTACGGCCGCGGAGCGCTTTCGCCGCGTGGTGGAGGATGAATTGCTGCCGGTCTACGCGGACCTGGACCGCCGGCGCGCGAGCCTGGCCAGCCTCGCGGATGCCTCGGCCGCCCTGCAGGCGGTAGGCGACGCGTATGACTTGATTTGGCAGCGCCACTTTGAGGTGGTGGTGCCGCGCTTGGCGGCCGGGGGGGCGCTGGAGGACCTTATCAAGCGCATCACCGGCCGGGAGGACCCTTCCATTCTGCATCGGATTTTTGCTGGCGTATGGACCAAGACGCTGGAGTCCGACCGCGCACTCCGGCAGCTCGCCGAGTCGGCACCCCCGGAGGTGGCCGAGGCACTTTCCGGACCCCGCAGCCAGTGGATGGCGCGCCTGGCGCAAACGGAGTCTGGCCTAAGCTTTCTGGCGCGGCTGGAGTCGTTTTTGGATCAGTACGGCCATCGGGTGGCGCACTCCCATGAATTTGTCGAACCTACGTGGATTGACGACCCCACACAGCCCCTGGCACTGATCCGCACCTATTTGGGCCAAGACTTTGACTTTGATGGCCACTTCGCGCAGGTCGCGGCTGCCCGAGAGGATGCCCTGGCCGCGCTGCTGGCCGAAATGCCGCCCAGCAGGGATCGGGAAGCTTTCGTGCGCCTCTATCAGATGGCGCTCCAGTTTTGGGGCGTCGACGAGGACCACCACTTTTACATTGATGCCATGCTGCCCGCCAAAACGCGGCCGCTGCTCCTAAAAGTCGGCGCCTTGCTGGTGGAAGCCGGTGCCCTCGCAGACGCGAACGACATCTGGTTCCTGTACCGGGACGAGTTGGAGGCAGTGCTGCGAGAGCCATCCGACCAGCGGGTCCTGGCCGCCGAGCGCCGCGCCGCCTGGGTCCGCCAGCAGCAAGCGACGCCAACCCCCTACTTTGGCACGCGGCCCGAGCAAGATGCGCCGCTGCAGGTGCTGGTCTTTGGCGAGCCCGATCGGCCGGCCCTCACCGGGGACGAGCGCGTGCTGAAGGGGCAGCCAGCATCGGCCGGCCGGTATCGCGGCCGCGTGCGCATTGTGCGGGATGCGTCGGAGTTTGGAGCGCTGGAGCCGGGAGAAGTGCTGGTGTGCCGGACCACGACCCCGCCGTGGACACCTCTCTTTACCGTGGCCGGGGCCATCGTCACGGATGCGGGCGGCGTGCTGTCCCACGCCGCCACTGTGGCGCGCGAATATCGGCTGCCGGCCGTCGTGGGCGCCCGCATTGCCACGTCGGCGCTGGCCGATGGCATGGTGGTGACCGTGGACGGCAGCGCCGGAACCGTCACCGTTGACCGCCGCTGACGCGGCACCGCCTCGGGGCCTGGTTTCGGCAATGCTCACGGGCATGGTGCTGGTGCCGCTCAATTCCACCATGATCGCGGTGGGGCTCTACGCCATCGCCCGCCAGCTCCACCTGTCGGTGGCGTCGGTGGTGTGGGTGGTCGCCGCGTATCTCATCGCGATGGCGGTGGTGCAGCCGCTGGGCGGCAAGGCGGGCGACGTGTACGGCCACCGCCGCCTGTTTCTGGGCGGCGCACTGGTTTTCCTGCTGGGGTCCATTTTGGGGGCGGGCGCCGGGTCGCTGCCAACCCTGATCGTGGCTCGGTGCCTGCAGGCGCTGGGCGCTGGTGCGACGGCCACCAACGGCAGCGCCATCCTGCGCCGCACCTACGCGGCCACGCTGTCCCAGGTGCTGGGCAACGTCGGGGTGGTGCAAAGCCTCGGCGCCGCCGTGGGGCCGCTGTTGGGCTCCATCCTGATTGCCCACTTTGGCTGGCCGTCTATCTTCTGGATCAACCTGCCGGTGCTGGCGATGACGCTGATTTGGGGCTTCCGCGTACTGCCCCAGGACACGCCCCGCCGCACCCGGCCGCCGCTGGACGTGTCAGGCGCGGTGGGCTTGGGGGCTATCTTGGTCAGTATAACGCTCGCGCTGAAGGATTTGGCCACCTGGGCCTGGCTCCTGATTCCCGCGGCCTTGGCCGCCGCTGGGTTTGTGCGGCACGAGCGGGCGGCCGCCGACCCGGTCGTGAGTCTGCCACTGTTTCGCCGGCCCGGATTTGCAGCCGCCAATGGCTCCATCTTGCTGGCCAATGGATTCATGTACACGCTGCTGCTGTGGACACCGCTGTTTCTCCGGGCGCGCCACGTGCCCCTGACCACGGTAGGCTCCATCCTCCTGGGCTTTTCCCTCATGTCGTCCGCGGCCGCCTTCGGCGGGTCGCGCCTGCTGTCGCGCGGTTGGATTTCTCGCGGCGCCCTGGTGCGCGTCGCGTTTGGCGTGGATGCCTTCGCCATCGCCCTGGCGCTGGGGCTGCCGGCCGGCGCCCACCTTGGCTCCGACGTGGCGGTGCTGCTTGCCGCGGGATTGGGATCCGGCCTCGGCACGGTAGCCATGCAGGCCACCGCGCTCATGGCCGCGGACCGCGACCAAGCCGGCACGGCGTCCGGGGTTTACTCTACGTCGCGCTATCTGGGCAGCATTGCCGCTTCCGCCGCGCTGGCCTGGCTGGTTCCCCGGCCCGCGCTGTACCTTCTGGTGCTGGGCGCGGTGGCCCTAGCAGGCATCATCCTCAGCTTCGCCTATAAGCGCCCAGGGCCGGCCGTGCGCGCGCTGTCCGCCTAGCCACGGTCCACATTTCGCCAGCCTTCAGCGCGAAGGAAACCCGGAACGCGTGTCGAAGATAGTTGAATGAGCAACGAGCCCCCGAGTATTTCGGAAGTGGCCGCCGAGGAACCGTTTAACCTCCGCATCAACACATGGCATGGCGCGGCGCAAAATGCGGCCATCAGCTTGGTGCAGCCGTATCTCGGGATTGATTTGCTCCGGCTGGGCGGCAGCGACTTTGAAGTGGGACTTTTGAGCTCGCTGCCGCCCTTGGCCAGCACCATCTCAACGCTGGTCGGCGCTCGCTGGATTGGCAGTACGAAGCATCCCAGCCGGGTCACCACCTGGGTGTTCGCAGCGGCGCGCGCCGCGTTCCTCGGCTTCGTGGTGCTCAACTGGGCACGCGGCCCCGCGACGCCGCTCCTGTTCGTGCTGCTGGTGGGCGCGATGAGCGTTCCCGTGGCCATCTCGACGGTGAGCTGGCAGGCCATCATCACCGCGCTGTTTCGCCCCGAGGTGCGCGGGCAGGCCATCGGCAATCGGACGCGCGCCGCCAGCTTCGTGACGGTGGGCGTGACCATGCTGGGCGGCATCCTGATTGGCGGGGCTCGGGGCACCGTCGCCTACGGGTGGCTGTTCCTGCTGGGCGCCGCCGTCGCCGTCGTGGAAGTCCGGCTGTTCAGTCGGCTTCGCGGCGACCCGCGGGTGCAGACCCTACCCCCAAACTTGTGGCATGCGGCCCAGCGCCTGTTTCGCCGGCCAGCCTTTCGCGGCTATACGCTGGCCAGCTTGCCGTTTTACCTCGGCTGGGTGATGGCCTGGCCGCTGTTCTTGCGATACGAGGTCAACATCGCTCATGCCAACAACTTTTGGATTGCCGCCTATGCCGCGACCAACGGGCTGGCGGGCGCGCTCACCAGCCGCGCCTGGATTCGCGTGGCCAACCGCATTGGAGTGGGCCTGGCGCTGCCCATCGCGATTGTCGGTCTAGCCTTTGTGCCGTTTACCTTTGCCCTCCACCCCAACTTGCCGGAGCTGCTGATCCAAAGTGTGATTGGCGGCGCCATGGGGTCGGGGGTGACGCAGATGCTTCTGCTGCGGCAAATGGAAGTCGTCCCGGAGGAAGATCGCATTGTCGGCATGGGCGTCGCCAACACGCTGGTGGGCGCGGCCGGCGTGGTCGGACCGCTGATGGCCACCGGGCTGGCCGTTTTTATCCCGATGCCCCGGGTGTTCTGGATACCCTTTGGCTTTCGGCTGGGCGGCGGGCTGGCCTTTTTGATGGCGATTCGGCACAGCCGCCAGCCTACTCTGCGGGCCGGCTGAACGGTCCCCTTTTCCCTCGGCGGGCGGCGGTGATACCATGAGGCCAACCAGTCGTGGTGCAGGCGGCATTCGCCGGGGCCGCGCTGCCGAGACGTCTGCCCATCCTACAGGTGAGGTGAAATAGTTTGCTGCTCACGCGCGCGGGCCCGTCCCCGGAAGGAGACGCGCCGCACCCGCTAATGATTTTGCTGCATGGACTGGGCACCAATGAAGCGGACTTGGCTCCGATGGCGGACGGGCTGGATCGCCGCCTCCAGGTGGTGTTTGTGCGCGCGCCGCACCCTGTGCCCGACATCGACGGAGGATTCCAGTGGTTCTCGCGCGGGGAGCCGTCTGAGGCCGCGCTAGCGGCGGCCCTGACCCCCCTCCACGAGACGGTGACTTCGCTGGCTCGGGCGGCCGCAGCCGATGGGCCCCCCGGGATTTTTCTTGGCGGGTTCAGCCAGGGCGCGGTGGTGGCCGTCGCCTACGCCTGCCGCCAGCCGGATCCGCCGCTGGCTGGTTTGGTGCTGCTGTCGGGCTATCTGCCCGAGGTGGTCGCGGTGCCGCCCCTGCGGGGCTTGCCGGTATTTTTGGGCCACGGCCAGGACGACGCCGTCATCGAATACGCCCGCGGGCGGGCGATGGCGGATCGGCTGGCCACAGCGGGCGCCCGCCTGATGCGCCGCATGTATCAGCACGGCCACGGCATCAGCCCGCAGGAGCTGGCCGACATCGACCTGTTCCTCAAGGCTCGGCTGCGCCAGGCGCGCCGGACTACGCCTTCCGCCCCGCCCTAAGCGCCACCGCCACGGCTCCCGCCACGCCCACGTCCGCACCCAGCGCAGATTGCACCACGGTGGTGCTCGACAGCAGGTCCGGCATGGCGTAGCGGGGCATGGCCCGGCGAATCGGGTCCAGCAGCCAGTCACCCTCGGCGGCGACGCCGCCCCCCACCACGATGCGCTCGGGGTTCGTGAGGTTGACCAGGGTGCCAAAGGCCCAAGCCAGCCGGTCCGCCGCATGATCCACAATCTCTCGCGCGGTGGCATCTCCCGCCCGCAGCGCCTCAAACACGTCGGGGGCCGAGAGCGGCCCTGCGTGGGCGCGAAGCCATGAGGACTCGCGGCGGCGCTCCTCCGCCATGCGCGCCAGCGCGGTGCCCGAAGCTTCCGTCTCCAGGCAGCCCGTGAGGCCGCAGTGGCAGGGCACGCCTTCAAAATTCACAATGACGTGGCCCAGCTCCCCCGCGTTGGCAGCCGCCCCGCGAATCAGGTCCCCGTGTGCGATGATGCCGGCACCGACCCCGGTGGACACCGTGACATACACCATGTCGTCCGTCCCCTGGCCGGCGCCATACTGCCACTCGCCGAGCGCCGCCGCCGTGGCGTCGTTTTCTAAGGTTACGGGCAGCCCCATGGCCGCCGACAGCTTGTTCTCGATCTCAAGAAATTCCCATCCGGGCAGATTGGAGGGTTTCAGGAGGCGCCCCGCGCGGCTGTCCAGCGGCCCAGGCGACCCCACCCCCACGGCGTCGGGGTGGATGCCCACCGGCGTCAGTGTGCGCAAGCGTTCCGACAGTGCCGCCACGATGGCGTCTTGTCGGCCCAAATCGCCCGTCGCCACCCGGTCGGTAGCCAGAAGCCGCCCGGTTTCGTCCCCCACGGCCAGCTCCACTTTGGTGCCTCCGACGTCAATCGCGTACACATAGCGCATGCTGAGCCTTCTTTCATGCCGGCTGACGGCCAGCGCCTTGGCTAATGCTGCCTCATTGTACCTGAGGATGCGGAAAGCGGCCCCCCACCGCCGTCGTTGGGGGGCCGTTTTCCAGCGCATGGAGCCGTGCCTTATATGTGTCGGAAAGGGACTCCTTGGAGCTGGCCGCAGCCGCAATCCGAAGTGACTCCCTGCCCGTGAGCCGCCGAGCCTTGTGATCAGTCAATGAGCCGATATGTCGCAAAACGTCGAATGGTTCTAGATTGACGCGGGCGCTTTCCCAGTCATATCATGGCGTTCGAGGATACATGGGCGATGAGGCCGACGTCGAACGGCGGAACACCTTCAGGCGTCCTGATCGAGACCCAAAGATCTGAGGAGGCGTTGGCGTGAGCAGCCCTTCCGACACGGGCGCTGACTTGTTGGCCCTAAAGCATCAGATCGAAAGCACCGGCCACCGGCTGGACGATTTGGGCCAGCACGTGGATCAGGGGTTGGCCGACGTGCTCCATCGCGTCGATGATGCGCGGGCGGAGGCCAGCACGTCGGCCGCGCACGTGTCCCTGCAAGTCAACCAGCGCCTTGACGAACTTGGCGCCCGCATGGACCAGGGCTTTGCCGCCGCCAGCCAGCGCCTCGACGACATGGCAGAGCGCGCGAACCAGCGCACATCCGACCACATCCACCACACAGACTTGGCGTTTTCGGCCGTGAACCGCCGCTTTGACGACCTGACCGCGCGCATGGACCAGGGCTTTGCCGCCGCCAGCCAGCGCCTCGACGACATGGCGGAGCGCGCGGACCAGCGCACATCCGACCACATCCACCACACAGACTTGGCGTTTTCGGCCGTGAACCGCCGCTTTGACGACCTGACCGCGCGCATGGACCGTGGATTTGCCCAAACGCGCTCCTTTCAGTGGGGGCTGCTGGTGGGCTTGGTGCTGCTCGTCCTGAAGGCCTGGGTCCACCTTTAAGGTTGCCGCGGCGGCCGCGCCCGTCTAGAGGTGGGGCGCCGGTTGCCTCCAGCACTTGACTCCCCCCTCTGCGGCCCGTGACACCGCAGGGACGGTGGCTGCGCCTGCATCGGCCTCTGCCCAGCCCTCGGAGGTCGCTCGGCCGAGCCTTTACGTCCGGCAGGAAGACGTCTACCATTTTCTCTAAGAGGCATGCTGTCTGGGGAGCCTAGCCCCCACGGATGGCAGGAGGTGGTTAGATGGCAGTAAACTTGGAGGAGCAGCCCCCACATTATGACCGCGAGATGGATGCGCGAGCGGTTACGGCCATTCGCATGTTGGCCATCGATGGCGTGGAGCAGGCCCAAAGCGGGCACCCGGGACTTCCCCTGGGGGCGGCTCCCATGGCGTATGCTTTGTGGAGCCGCTTTCTGCGATTTGACCCCCGGGACCCGGCCTGGCCCAACCGCGACCGCTTTATTTTGTCGGCCGGGCACGGCTCGATGCTCCTGTATGCGCTGCTGAACCTTACCGGCTACGACTTGGCGCGCGAGGAGCTCAAGCGCTTTCGACAGTGGGGATCCAAAACTCCCGGCCATCCCGAATACGGCTTGACCCCGGGGGTGGAAACCACCACCGGCCCGCTGGGGCAGGGATTTGCCACCGGCGTCGGCATGGCCATGGCCCGGCGGCTTTTGGCGGCTCAGCTGAACCGCGACGGGTTTCCGGTGGTTGACTGGCGCGTGTTTGGAATTGTCTCGGACGGCGACCTCATGGAGGGCGTGAGCGCCGAGGCTGCCTCGCTGGCTGGCCACCTGCAGCTCGGCCACCTGATTTACCTTTACGACGACAACCACATCTCCATTGAAGGCAACACCGAGATCGCGTTCACGGAGGGCGTGGAGGCTCGGTTCCAATCGCTCGGCTGGCATACGGTGGGCGTCGACGACGCCGAGAACTTAGATGCCATCAGCCAGGCACTGTCGGCCGCCATTTTGGACCCTCGGCCCTCGCTGATTCGGGTGCGCACCCACATCGGCTACCGCGCCCCGCACGTGCAGGACACGCCCAAAGCTCATGGCACGCCGCTCGGCCCCGAGGAAACGCGGCTGACCAAAGCCGCTTATAGCTGGTCCGAGCCGCCGTTCGCCGTGCCCGCCGAGGTGGAGCAGCACCTAGCGGGCTTAGCGGACCGCGGCCAGCGCGCCCACCAAGAGTGGCGGGAGCTGTTTCAGCAGTACGGCCAGGCCCATCCCGACATGGCCCCCGTGGCCGAGAAGCTCTTTCGGGGGCCCCATGTGATTGAAACCCGCCCCGAGGCCCTCCCCGTGTGGCACGCCGGCGACAGCGTGGCCACCCGGACGGCGTCCGGCCAGGTGCTGGCCGCCGTCGCGGATGCGCCCGGCCTGGTGGGCGGATCGGCGGACTTGGCCCCCTCCAACGACACCCGCGTGGAGGAGTGGGGCGATTTCGAGCCGGGCACGCCCGGCAGAAACCTCCACTTTGGCGTGCGGGAGCACGCGATGGGCGCGGCGCTGAACGGCATGGCGCTGGCCGGGCTTAGGCCCTATGGCGGCACCTTCCTGATTTTTTCTGACTACATGCGGCCAGCCATCCGGCTGGCGGCGCTGATGCACCTGCCGACCATCTATGTATTCACCCACGACTCCATCGGCCTGGGGGAAGATGGGCCAACCCACCAGCCTGTCGAGCAGCTGGCCGGGCTCAGAAGTGTGCCGGGGCTGTACGTGTTTCGCCCCGCGGATGCTAACGAAACCCGAGTGGCGTGGCAGGTGGCGCTGGCGCGCGAGGACGGCCCCGTGGCGCTGGCGCTCACGCGCCAGAAGCTGCCGGTGCTGGACCCGAGCCGGTATCCCGTGCACTTGGCCGCCCGGGGCGGCTACGTGCTCCGCGAGGCGTCATCCGGGTCCCCCGCGCTGATTCTGCTCGCCACCGGCTCGGAAGTGTCGCTGGCCCTGGCCGCCCAGGAGCAGCTGGAGCTGGCGGGCACCCCCACGCGCGTAGTGAGCCTGCCCTGCTGGGAGCTGTTCCGGCGGGCACCCGAGGAGTACCGGGACGAAGTGCTGCCCCCGTCTATCACCGCGCGGGTGTCCGTGGAAGCGGCCAGCCCACAGCCCTGGCACGAGTGGGTGGGCCCAGAGGGCGCCATCTTGGGAATCGACCACTTCGGGGCGTCGGCCCCTTACGAGCGCCTCTACGCGGAGTTTGGCCTGACGGTGGAGCACGTGGTGGCCTTGGGGCGCCAAGTGGCGGCACAAAAGGCAGAGAAGGCAGGAGGCAAGTCATGAGCAATGTTGCCGGCGGCAGCGGCGGCCCCGCGAACCGGGTCGAGGCGCTGGCCGCCTTGGGCCAAAGTATCTGGCTGGACTTCATCCGGCGCGACTGGCTGACGGACGGCCGGGTCGCCGGCCACATCGCCGAGGGCCTCCGGGGCATGACGTCCAATCCCACCATTTTTGAGCAGGCCATCGATTCCACCGAAGGCGGCGATGCTTACGACCTGGCCCTGCAGGAGCTGGTGCGGGAGCGGCCGGGCGCGACCGCGCAGGACGCCTACGACCGGCTGACCTGGGACGACATCCGGCGCGCCGCCGATTTGTTCCTGCCGCGCTACCAGGCACTCGAAGCCGATGACGGGTATGTCAGCGTCGAGGTGTCGCCCCTCTTGGCGCGGGATACGGCCGCCACCGTGCGCGAAGCCCACCGCATCTGGGACGCGCTGGCACGCCCCAACGTCATGATCAAAGTGCCCGCCACCCCGGCCGGGCTGCCGGCCATTACCGCCCTCATCGCCGATGGCCTCAATGTCAATGTCACGCTGATTTTTTCCATCGCGCGCCACCGGGAGGTGATGGACGCCTATATCGCCGGGCTGGCCGCGCGGCACCAGCGAGGCCAGCCACTGAACCACGTGCGCTCCGTGGCCAGCTTTTTTGTGAGCCGGATGGACACGCTGGTGGACCGGCGGCTGGACGAGCGCGCGGCCGCCCACCCGGCGGACCGGAACCGGCTGGCGGCGCTGCATGGCCAAGCCGCAGTGGCGAATGCCAAGCTGGCCTACCAAGCGTTTGCCGAGCGCCACCGGGAGTCGGACTTTACCGCGCTGGCCGCGGCGGGCGCACGGCGGCAGCGGCCGCTGTGGGCGTCGACCAGCACGAAAAACCCGGCCTATCCAGACTTGCTGTACGTGGACCCGCTGGTGGGGGCCGACACAGTCAACACCGTGCCCCCCAAAACCCTCGAGGCGATCCTGGACCACGGCCGCGCGGCTCCAACCGTGGACCAACACCTCGACGAAGCCGCCGCCAGCCTAGCCGCCCTCGCCCAGGCGGGCATCGACTTGGCCGCGGTGACGGACCAGCTGGAGGCGGACGGCGTGGCGTCGTTCGAGAAGTCGTTTGAAACACTAATGGCGAGCCTGGAAGCCAAGCTCCGCCAGGCTGCTGCGCGGGGAGGTGCCCGATGACGGACGTGCAGGCCCGATGGGATGGCATCGCGCGCGAGTGCGAGCGGGCGGTGGCGCTGCTGGTGGAAGAGCGTGCCGTCGAGCGCCTGCTGGCCCCCGACCCCAGTCTCTGGAGCCCGCACATCGAGGTGCAGGGGCAAATCGGCCAAAGCTTGGGCTGGCTCAAGGTGCCGGAAACCATGGGCCCGCTCTGGCCTAACTTGGTAGACTTCCGCCAGGCGCTCCGGCGAGAGGGCTTCACCCATGCCGTGCTGCTGGGGATGGGCGGCTCGAGCCTGATTTCGATCGTGTGGGCCCAGGTGTTCTCGCCCGGGCCCGAGGCACTCACGCTTCGAGTGCTGGACTCCACCGACCCAGAGACGGTCGCGAACCTGCGCGACACGCTCCCTCTTCAACACACCGTGTTTTTGGTGGCATCCAAGTCCGGCACCACCACGGAGCCCGACAACTTCCAGCGCTACTACTGGCAGGCCTTAGAGGCGGCGGGCATCGAGCCCGGGCCCCATTTTGCCGCGATTA
>JAJZWV010000024.1 GCA_021846505.1 Bacillota bacterium | reverse complement strand
CGTTCAGCTCGAGCACGTCCACCAGCACAAACTCGTGGTCCTGGCCCTCTTCGTCAGTCAGCGTGACAATCTCGTCGCCCTCGTCCTCGGTCAAGGGGGCGACATTCTTGGGGTTGAGGGGGATGGGAGGGTTCTTGTCGCTCATCGTGTCACTCCGTTCCTGATTCGTTGGACTTCATACGCTTCTGCGCCAAATATGCTTCCAGAAACAGCGCCGCCGCCGCCCCGTCAATGTGCTGACGGCGCCGCTCGCGGCTCATGCCCTGAGCCAGCAGTCGGCCTTCCGCCTCCCGTGACGTCAGGCGCTCGTCAAACAGCACGACAGGACAAGAAACCTTGGTGCGCAGCACCTCGGCAAAATGCTCCGCCCGTTCAGCCATGGGTCCGCGAGATCCGTTGAGATTCAAAGGCCACCCGACCAGGACTGCGGCGGCCCCAAACTGCTGGACCGCGGCCTCTACTCCGGCGACAACTTCCGCCTCGCCAGGTCCCGACAGCACAATGGGCGGCTTCGGCGTCGCCAGCAGCCCCAACTCGTCACTTAAGGCCAGCCCCACGCGCCGCGCGCCTAGGTCCACTGCCAACACCCGGCCCGCCGTACCCATGGTGCCCCTTAGGAACCCCTTTCATCGACTCATCGGCCGCTAGCCAGCGGGCGTGCGCTCCAACTTGTCCACATACTGCCGCAGCAACTCCTCCACCAGCTCGTCGCGCTCCAGGCGCCGGATCAAGCTGCGGGCTTCCAAGTGGCTCGTAATGAAGGCGGGATCGCCGGACAGCAGGTAGCCAGCCAGCTGGCTGATGGGATTGTAGCCCCGATCCTTCAGCGCTTCGTATACCCGGCGCAGAATGAGGTCAGCTTCGTTGGGGCCATCTGGGCGCCCAGAGAACCGACGGGTTTCGTCCAACTCCCCCATACCCTCACCTCCCTCGTGCCCAGCTACTTCGCGTTCGACGCCGACAATCCCTGCCGAATTGGCTCGCCAATCCAGCTTTTTGCCGCTTCCAACGCCGCAGGCAACCCGGCAGGGCTTTTGCCCCCCGCTTGGGCCCGATCCGGCCGGCCCCCGCCGCCACCGCCGACACAGGGCGCGATGGCGGCCACCAGCCGCCCCGCCGCCACGCCCTGGCCAATGGCGCCGGCCCCGACCGCTGCGGCTAGGGTCGCCCGCGCGGCATCCCGGCTCCCCAAGAGGGCCACATCCACGCCATGCACCCGGACCAGCTGGTCGGCCAAATCCCGCAGGTCGTCCAGGTCCCGCTCCGGCAGCTCGCACACCACGGTGCGCCACCGCCCTACGGCCTCCGATGCCGCGGCCAAGTGCTGGGCATCCCGCGACCGCTCCGCCTGGCGCCAGGCGGCCCCCTGCCGCTCCCACTCCCGGAGTCGGGCCATCAGGTCCTGCAGGCGATCGTCGAGTGCCTCGCGGGGCGATTTTACCACGGATGCCGCCCGGGCCAACTGCGCGTCGTGAGCGCGCGCGCGCGCCAGCGCCCCCAGGCCCGTGACAGCTTCCACGCGCCGCATGCCGCTCCCGATGCCCGTGTCGCTGACTACCCGCAGCTGGCCAATCTGACCTGTGCGCTGGCAGTGGGTGCCGCCGCACAGCTCCTTGGAGGCCCCCGGCACCTCCACCACCCGCACGCGCTCGCCATACTTGTCGCCAAAAAACGCCACCGCGCCGCCTGCCAGCGCCTCATCCAGCGGTGCTTCGGTGGTGGCCACGGGCCGGTCCTCCAAAATCCACTGGTTCACCATATCCTCTACCGCCAGCAGCTGCTCCGGCGACAGCGCCTCCGGATGGCTGAAGTCAAACCGCAGCCGATCCGGGGCCACCAGCGAGCCCGTTTGGCGGGCGCCGGCGCCCAGCACCTGGCGCAGGGCCGCGTGCAGGAGGTGCGTGCCCGTGTGGTTGCGCATCGCCGCGTGGCGCCATCCAGGGTCCACGGCCAGGGATACGGCGTCGCCCGCCGCCACCTGGCCCTCGACCACTTCGCCCCAGTGCCAAATCGCCCCGTGCACCTTCTGAACGTCGGTGATGTGGACGCGGCCCGCGGGGCCTGTGAGCTCGCCGTGGTCCCCCACCTGGCCGCCGCCTTCCGGATAAAATGGCGTCGCGGGCAGGTAGAGCGCCACGTGCTCCCCGGCGACGGCACGTGCCACGGTGTCGCCGTCGCTCGCGATGACGCTCACTTCGCTCTCGGAGGACAGGGTCCGATACCCCAAAAACTGACTCGGGGGCATGGGCGGCAAGTTGGCTCGCCCCGTGGCTTGCCCTTGGCGAGCTCGGGCCCGCTGGGCCGCCATGGCTTCGTGAAAGCCGTCCAGGTCCACCGTCATGCCCACCTCGCGCACGGCATCCTGGGTGAGGTCCAGCGGAAAGCCGTAGGTGTCGTACAGAAGAAAAGCATCGGCGCCGGCCAGTACGGCGCCGGCCTGTGCGGCCGCCAGCATGCCGGTCAGGCGCTCCAGGCCCTCTTCCAGTGTCAGGTGAAAGCGCTGTTCCTCCGCGCGAATGCCGGCCGCGATGGTATCCAAGCCGGCAGCCACTTCGGGATAGGCCACGCCCAGCATCTCCGACACCACAGGCACCAGCCGGTAGAGAAACGGCTCCGTTAGGCCCAGCAGCCGGCCGTACCGGACCGCGCGGCGCAGAATGCGCCGCATGACGTAGCCGCGGTCCCGATTAGAAAACTGCACGCCGTCCGCCATCAGCATAGTGATGCAGCGCGCGTGGTCCGCGATGACCCGCAGCGGGAGGCCACTCGCATCGGCGGCATACGGATGGCCCGACATCTGCTCCACCGCCTGAATCAGCGGATACAGCACGTCGGTCTCAAAGTTGGAGCGCAGGTCCTGCACAATCGCCGCAATGCGCTCCAAGCCCATGCCGGTGTCCACGGACTGCATCGCCAGCGGCGTCAGGTGGCCATCGGCATCCCGGTCGTATTGGATGAACACCAGGTTCCAAAACTCCTCGAAGCGGTCGCACTCACAGCGGCCAATGCCGCAATCCGGCCCGCAGGCCCACTCGGAGCCGCGGTCGATGAACAGCTCGCTGTCCGGCCCGCAGGGGCCGGTGTCGGCCATTTCCCAAAAGTTTTCCGCGAGCGCCACTACGCGCTCGGGCGGCAGGCTGGTGACGGTGGGCCACAGCGCAGCACTTTCCGCGTCGTCTGGATGGACAGTGGCCCACAGCCGGTCTGCCGGCAGCCCCAGCTCCTCGGTGACAAATTCCCAGGCCCATGCGATGGCCTCGCGCTTCCAGTAGTCGCCAAACGACCAGTTGCCCAGCATCTCAAAGAACGTTTGGTGGCGCGCCGTTTGGCCCACGTTGTCCAAGTCATTGTGCTTGCCGCCGGCCCGGACGCACTTCTGCACGGACACCGCCCGCCGATACGAGCGCTGCTCGCGGCCCACCAGGACATCTTTGAACTGATTCATCCCGGCGTTGGTAAACAGAAGCGTGGGGTCACCAGCGGGCACCAGCGACGAGCTGGGGACCACGCGGTGGCCCCGCTCCACAAAAAACTTTATAAAGCGCTCGCGAATCTCGGTGGCGGTCATGCGCTCCCTCCGGTCCTTCGGCTTCACGTCACAAACTTCGGGGAAGGCATCCAGTGTACTACGGCCCCGCCGGGTCCGGCCACCAGGCTGCCTCCGCTACAGCTGGGGCTGGCCTTCGCCTAGCCATCGATACACGTGCTCGGCGACAATTCGGATGGCGGCAGCCACCGGCACCGCCACCAGCATGCCGGGCAGGCCGGCCAGGGCCGCCCCCAGCAGGACGGCCAGCACCACCGCCAGCGGATGCAGCCCCACCGCTTCCCCCACCACCTGCGGCGACAGCACGGTGCCTTCCAGCTGGTGAATGGCAATGAACCCCAATGCGGCATACAGCGCCGTCCACGGCGAGTGCAGGAGGCCCAGCGCGATCGCCGGCAGGGCCCCCACCACCGGGCCGATGTACGGCACCACGTCCGTCACCGCCGCGGCCAGGCCCACCAGCACCGGAAAGCGAATGCCCAGCGCAAAGGTCCACAGCCCCGCCAGAAAACCGACCAGCACCGCCACCAGCAGCTGGCCGCGGATATACCCGCCGAGCGCGCGGTCCAAGTCTCTCCCCATTTTAAACAGCGCCGGCTGCCACTCCAGCGGCACGAGGTTCCACACGCGCAGCCGCACCGTGTGCAAATCTTTGAGCACGTAAAACGCCAGCACGGGGGAAATCACGAGCGCCACCAGCCACGGCACCAGAGCGATGGCAGCCGCCAGTGTGCTGCCCAGCACATGCAGGACGCTGGCATCGAGACGCGCCCCCACCTGCCTGAGGGCGCCGCGCAGCGTGGCGGGCAGGGGCGCCTCGTGAAACAGCGCCAGGTATCGGTCCCACGTCGCTTGGCTGGCGGACACCAGGTAAGGGAGCCGGCGCGCCAGCGCTCCGGCCTGCCGCGCCGCCAGCGGGATGACATACAGCGCAATCGCGGCGAAAAAAAAGGCCAAAAGGGTGTAGGTGATGAGGATGCCCACCACCCTGTGGATGCGGCGGTGCTCCAGCCACGCGACTGGGGGGGCCAGGACGTAAGCCAACACGGCGGCAAAGGCCAAGGGGAGGAGGGCTCGCCCGGCAAGCCACAGGAGCGCGAGGCTGCCGGTGGCCATGGCCGCCACATAGGCCATCCGGGCCCACCGCAGCGCCGCGGGCGGTCCGCCCCGCGTCAAGGCCCAGCGCTCGCGCTAGCCGATGCGGCGGGCGATGCGCAGCAGCCGGCGGCCGCCATGGCGGGTGAGGCGAATAGCCTGCGGCGCCAGCTGGCGCCTCGCCCGCCACGCCAGTCGCGCGGCCATCCGGCGCGGCGGGGCCATACGCCGGCGCATTACGTTCCAGGCCACGGCGCCCAGCACCGCGCCCGCCAGCAAGCCGCGAACATAGCTTTTCATGACACCACCTCGTGGCCCAGCCCCTCAAGCCGGTCGATGCGCGACAGCTCCCCATCCGACTCCACCCGGTAAAGGCGGGTGCCTCGCGCGGACACCTGAAACTCTATGTAGCAGTCCCAGCAGTAAAATTGCCCGGTGCCCACCTTGCCGACGTTCTTGCCGCGGCACCCTGGGCACAGCAAATCAGGCACCATCGCCATTCAACCATCCCCCCCGACGGCTTCCCGTCAGCGGACAGCATCTCCTGTTGACAACCAGCTTATACTGCTGCCGTCCTCCGACACCGCCGACGCCGGGACCGAAACCATGCCATGCAATACGTCCGCCAGCCGCCCTCGCGACAGCCACAGCCAGCTCATGGCGCCAGAGTCCGGGTCAAACGCCACATCTTTCAGCAGCCCCAGCACCTCGCCGCCCGGATTGGCCAGCACCCATCCTTGCCGGTCCAGCCGACGGCGGACCCGCCAAACCCGTGCCGACGCCGGCCACAACACGGTGGCATCGGCGATCCACACCCCGCTCCAATCCAAGCGCACCCCTGGACCAAGCGGCATCTCCCACCGGCGGCGCCACCGCGAGATAATTCCGACCCGGTCCACGCGCCGCTCTTCCCACAAAAACCATAACGCCGCCACGGTGCCCCAGGGTTCAGGTGCCTCGCCCAGATGCACCGGAAGATTTAAAAGCTGCCACCGCGTCACGCCGTCACGCGATCGATTTGGCCGCCGGCCAGTAAGTGAGGGCCATCATACAGCACTGCGACCTGGCCGGGGGCCACCGCCCACTCCGGCGGGGTGAACTGGACAGCGGCGCGGTCAGCGCCCAAAGGATGCCACCGCGCGGGGGTTTCCTTGGCATGGGAGCGCACGCGCACGGTGCCCGCTACGTCACCGGGCAGCCGGCCGTCGGGATAGCGCACCAGAGCCACCTCGGCCTCACGCGCCAGCGCTTCGTCGTGCGTCCCCACCACCACTTGATTGGCCGTCGCGTCCACCCCCACCACATACAGAGGCGTGGCCGCATGCACACCCAGCCCGCGCCGCTGACCCACTGTGTAGAAAGCCACCCCCGCATGCTGGCCGAGGCGCCGGCCGGCCGTGTCCACAATCTCGCCTGCGGCCTCGGCCTCGGGCCGATGCTCCGCCAAGTAGCGCCGGTAGTCATTTTTCGCGACAAAGCACAGCTCCTGACTCTCCGGCTTGTGGGCCGTCACCAGGCCCTGCTCATCGGCGTAGGCCCGCACCTGGGCCTTGGTCCACTCCCCCAGTGGGAACAGCACGTGGGCCAAGTCCTCCTGCCCCAGCGTGTACAGGATGTAACTCTGGTCTTTGACGGCATCGGTGCCGCGCCACAGCTCCCAATGATCCCGGGCGCGCACCACCCGGGCAAAGTGGCCAGTGGCGATGGCGTCGGCCCCGGCCGCCGCCGCCCAGTCCCACAGCGCCCCAAACTTGATGTAGCGGTTGCACTGGGCGCAGGGGTTGGGCGTTTGCCCCGCCAGATACGCCTCCTCAAACGGGTGAATGACATGCTCGGCAAAGGGCGCCTCGACGTCCACCACATGGTGCTCGATACCCAGCTTTTTGGCCACGCGCCGCGCGTCCACCAGCGCCTCCAGCGAGCAGCAGCTGTTGGCCGCCTCCGGAGGCAGGTGGCGCATGGTCACACCCACCACGTCGTAGCCCTGCTCCAGCAGCAGAGCGGCGGCCGCCGAAGAATCGACGCCGCCGCTCATGCCCACCGCTACACGGCCGCGCCTCATGGTCCTCCCCCCACTTTCTCTGCCATGGCCCCCCCAAACGCGCCTGGCAATCCGCGCTGGCGCCCCAACAGGGATTCAAACGTCATGCCATCCATCGCGGCCACCAACACTTCCTGCACGCGCGTCCACACGTCCGGCCCAATGCATTCCAGCAGCGCCGGGCAGTCCTCGGCGTCGTCCGAGGTGCAGGTCGCCAGGTGGATGGGGCCCTCCAGCGCCCGGACGACGTCCCCCACGGTCACGGCCCCCGGAGGCCGCGACAGCCGATAGCCGCCCTGCGCCCCGCGGGCGGCCTGCACCACGCCCGCGCGCTTCAGCGCGGGCATCAGCTGCTCCAAGTAAGGCTCGGGCACCCCCTGCGCGCGGGCTACGGCCGCCAGCGGGACGGGAGCCCGGCCGTAGTGCCGCGCCAACTCGAACACGGCCTTGATCCCATATCGGCCGCGGCTCGAAATTCTGAGCATCCCGTCACCTCTTTGTCGACATGCCCACCCGCCACTCACTCCTGTGGTGTCAGGCTATCACGCACGCGCGGGAGGGTCAATGTGCGGATTCCCGCCGCGCCGCGGTGACGCGCCGCCGGCTAGCCGCGTTCAGTATGTGCGTGGCTTCGGCTGGTAATGAGTCACCACTACCGGCGCCTCGCCCACCACTGGGCCCTCCGCACTCCAGGTGAACAAAAAATGCTTCAAAAACTTTTCATCATCCCGTGCGGGATAGTCTCGCCGCCAGTGAGCGCCCCGGCTCTCTTCGCGGAGGAGCGCCCCTTCCACCACCGTGGCGGCCACGTCCAGCAGAAACCCGGTTTCCACAAACGCCAGCAGGTCATAGTTAAACACCGTGCCGGAGTCCGTCACTCCGGCGTGGGCATAGGCGTCCCGCAGAGCGCGCAGGGTGGCGCGGGCGGCGGCCAGGTGCTTCGCGTCGCGAAATGTGCCCACGCTGTCGGTCATCGTGGCTCGCAGTTGGCGGCGAATAGGCGCGTAGTGGTCCCGGCCCGCGTGGCTCCGCAGATCGGCTAGGCGGTCGGCCCACCCCTGCCAGTGTTGCTCGGGAATCGGCGGGCCCTGGCCCGCCTCGCGGCAAAATCGGCTGGCGGCCAGTCCAGCTTGGCGCCCAAACACCAAGGTGTCCAGCAGTGAGTTGGCCCCGAGGCGATTGGCCCCGTGCACGCTGACCGCAGCGCACTCCCCGGCTGCGTACAACCCAGCCAGTTCGGTTTGGCCCTCGATCCCCGTGGCGATGCCCCCCATGATGTAGTGCTGGCCTGGCTGCACCGGCACGGGATCCCGCACCGGATTGATCCCCCGATAGGTAATCGCGAAGTCGTAAATTTCAGACAGCCGATGGCGAATCAAGTCGTCCCCGAGGTGTCGGAGGTCCAAGTGCACGTACGCGTCGGCAAAGCCGCGCCCCTCCAAAATTTCCGTTTCGATCGCCCGCGAAACAATATCCCGGGGCGCCACTTCCATCAGCTTCGGCGCATAGCGTCCCATAAACCGATCGTGCTCGGCGTTGAGCAGGTACGCCCCCTCGCCCCGAGCGCCTTCGGTGATGAGCACGTTCATGCCTGGCAGCGTGGTGGGGTGAAACTGCACAAACTCCATGTCCTTTAAGGGCACACCGGCCCGGTACGCGATGGCCAAGCCATCGCCGGTGGCAATGTACGGGTTGGTGGTGCGCGCGTACATCATGCCCGCCCCCCCGGTGGCAAAAATCACCGCACGGGCAGGAATCGCAATGAGGCGGCCGGAGGCGATTTCAATGGCCAGCACTCCCGCCACCCGGCGCTCCGCCACCACCAGCGACAGAACGAAAAACTCCTCAAACACCGCAATGCGCCGTGCCACGGCCCTCTCAAACAGGGTCTGGTAGAGGGCGCGCCCGGTTTTGTCCGCCGCGTAGCACGCACGGGGATACCCTTGTCCCCCGAACGACCGCTGCGCAATCCGCCCATCGGGCCGGCGGGAAAACAAGGTGCCCCAGTGTTCCATTTCGTAAACCGCACGCTGTGCGTCTTCGCACATAAATTCGGCGGCGTCCTGGTCGGCCAGGTAGTCACTCCCTTTGATCGTGTCAAACGCGTGATGCTGCCACTGGTCCTCGGCATCCAGGGCCGCATTGATGCCACCCTGCGCAGCCACCGAGTGGGAGCGCACCGGGTACACCTTCGACAGCACCACGCACGAGAGCTGGGGATCCACGGCCAGCGCCGCCCGCAGCCCCGCGAGTCCCGCCCCGACCACCAGCACATCGTAGCGGGTGGTTTGGTCAACCTTCGGGATTTTCCCGGTGTTCGTCACGAGCTGGTCTCCTCCGGGCTCTCCACTGGCATCGGGGTGCGGTAGGCGGGCTGCATGCCGGACAACAGCTCCCCCACCAGCTTTCTTTTGAGGCGCTGAATGCCCTCCGTGATGGGAATGCCCTTGGGGCACGAGTCCGTGCAGTTGAACGTCGTGCGGCACCGCCACGCCCCTTCGACGTTAGAGAGCGGCGCGTAGCGGGCGGCCGCGCCATCATCGCGGGGATCAAACTCGAACCGGAACGCCTTGATGAGCGCCTGGGGGCCCAGAAATCCGCGGTCCACGCCGTTGATGGGGCACTCGGAGTAGCAAATTTCGCAGAAGATGCAGTCCGAGGCTTTGGACAGCCGGTCAAACTCCGCTTGGGGCAGCACCATGGGCCGCTCCGCTGCCGAGCGCGGCTCCTCGGGCATCAGGTAGGGCTCCACACGCCGAAACTTCTGCCAGAACGGGGTCTGGTCCACCACCAAGTCTTTGACGTACCGCAAGTTGCGCAGGGGCTCCAGCACGACCCGGCCCCGATCGGACACCACAGCGGCCACCTGCGTCTTGCACGCCAGCCGGGAGCGCCCATTGATCACCATCCCGTCGGAGCCGCAAATGCCCGAGCGGCACGACGCGCGGAACGCGAGGGATCCGTCGATATCCTCGCGAATGCGCATGAGGCCCATCAGGACTGTGTCGCCGTCGTCCACCGCCACGGGGTACTCCGCCCAGTAGGGCTCCACATCCCGGCGCGGGTCGTAGCGCATGACCTGGAACAGGACGTCGCTGCCCACCACATGCCTCCTCCCGATGCGTTCTCAGGTTTTAGGTTCTCAGGGCGCCGATCCTGCACCCCCACCGATCGGCTTCCGGCCCTGGGCCGGTGCCCCTCACAGGCGAAACCACGGGTGCCCAAAGAGAAACGGCGACAGCACGTCCATGCCAAACGCCAACGTGGCTACCCCCAGCACCCACATCGCTGTGGTGACGGCCCGCACGGCGGCGGGATTTTCGGTGTTTTCCACCAGCACATTGCGGAGCCCATTCAAGCCATGGAACACCACTACCGCAAGCAGCCCGGCATCGACAAACACGTAGAATCCCTGCAGCAGCCGGTCCAACACCGTCCGGTATGTGATGCGAGCGCCCACGTGCATAAAGTGCTCAATCCACAGATGCGCCAGCACAAAAAACAGCAGCAGGGTGGCGGACACCCGCTGCAGGAGCCAGGGCCAGGCTCCGGCGTGGCCGCTGGCAGGTGGATGACTGCTGGCGGCCACCGCTATAAGTGGGCCAGCGGCAGCAGCGCCGCGGACGCGGCCACCATCAGCAAGGCGCCCACCGCCATCAATCCCCAAAACCACTCGCGCTGCCGGTGGATGCCATACCCCAAGTCAAACAGCATAATGCGGATCCCGTTTAGGGCGTGGTACAGGACCACCACAAACAGCGCGAGGTCCGCCAAAATGAAGGGCGGCGATGTCAGCTCCCCCACCACGCGGTTGAAATCGGCCGGGCCGCTCATCCACACATCGGATGACAGTACGATGAGGTGGAAGTACAGGTACCCCAGCACCAAAAGGCCGGTCACGCGGTGCAGCATCCAAGCCCACGTGCCGGTCCGGTACGTGGCCAGTGTCTGGGCGGGGTGGCGCTTTAGCCCAGTTGCGGGCCGCACCTTGATGCCTTGGTCCATGCTTCGCCCCCTCGCCGGCTAGCCTGGCCGTTTCGCAGAGCTTCCATGCGCCTGGCGCGGATCAGGGGGGCGGCGGCGGGGGCCCTCCGCCGGCTTCCCGGCGCGCCCGGCGCCATTCGGCCAAGCGCGCAGCCCCCAGTGCCTCTTCGCCCTGCTCGGTGGGTGCGTAAATCGTCTGGCCGTCAACCTCAGGCGGAAGGTGCCGCGTCGGGACGAAGTGCCCGGGGGCGTCATGGGGATAGGCATACCCGATGCGGTCCGGATCGCGGCGCCGGTCCGGGCGGTAGCTTACATCCCGGAGCCAATCGGGCACGGCGGCGCCGCCGTGCTGAGCCAGCACCGTGTCCAGGCGGGCCAGTGCGGCCACCACACTGTTGGATTTCGGAGCCAGCGCCACATACAGCACCGCCTCCGCGAGCGGAATGCGGGCTTCCGGCAACCCCACTGCCTCCAGCGCCTGGTGCGCCGCCACCGCGATCTGGAGCGCACGCGGGTCGGCCAGCCCCACATCCTCCGCCGCCGCAATCATCACGCGGCGCGACACAAAGCGCGGGTCCTCGCCGCCGGCCAGCAGCTGGCCAAACCAAAACAGCGCGGCGTCGGGGTCCGACCCGCGCATGCTTTTGATAAGCGCCGACGCTCGGTCATAGTGGCGATCTCCAGCCCGGTCGTGGTAGTGCGGCACTTCTCCCCACAGCGCATTCAATTCGGGCCCGGCCCGCACCCCGCCGGGAAGTGCCAGGCATGCCCACTCCAACAGCGTCAGCGCCAGCCGACCGTCACCGCCCGCGCGATCCGCAATTTGCCCCAGCGCCTCGGGAGAAGCCTCCGCCGCCGGCAGCCACTCCGACCGGCGCGCCATCGCCTGGCGCAGCACGGCCAGGATGTGATCGCGGGTGAGCGGCCTGAGCTCTAAGACCAAGCACCGCGACAGCAGGGCCGCGTTCAAACTGACCCAGGGGTTTTCGGCGGTTGCTCCCACCAGGACTACTGTGCCATCCTCCACATGAGGCAGGAGCACGTCTTGCTGCGCTCGGTTGAACCGGTGGATTTCGTCCAGGAATACCAGCGTGCCGCGGCCTTCGTGGTCCCAGCGCTGGCGGGCGACTTCCACCAGCCGGCGCACGTCCGCCACGCCACTCTCCACCGCTGATAAGGGCACATGCGCTAAGTCCGCCGCTTCGGCCAGCGCACGCGCGAGGCTGGTTTTGCCGGAGCCGGGCGGCCCAAACAGCACCACCGACCGCACCCGGCCGGCCGCCGCCATGCGGCGGAGCACCCCCTGCGGGCCGGTCAGATGCTCTTGCCCCACTACGTCCTCCAGGCGTCGGGGCCGCATGCGCTCGGGCAGCGGCGCCGCTGCGGCGCGGTCCTGGGCGCCCGCTCCACTAAATAGATCCATCGCCGGCGATTAGTCCTGCTCGGCGGCGAGCCGCCGGAAAAATGCCACCGCCACCTCGATGTCCGCATCGCTGATGTCTAGGTGAGTCACGAGCCGCAGGCGGCAGGGCCCCACCGCCGACAGGCCAATGCCGGCCGCGGCCGCCTCGCGCAGCACTCGATCCATGCCCCCGATGTTGCTGCCCGTCACATCCACCATCACCATATTGGTGGGCACCGGGGGCAGCACCACACTGAAGCCCGGCACGGTCGACAGTGATTTGGCCAGCAGCTGAGCCCGCCGATGATCCTGGCTCAGGCGCTGGACGTGATATTCGAGCCCGTACAGCCCCGCTGCAGCGACGATGCCAGCCTGCCGCATCCCGCCGCCCAGCTGCTTGCGGTAGCGGCGCGCCCGCTCGATGAGCGCCGCGGGGCCCACCAAGAGCGCGCCCAAGGGGGCTCCCAGGCCTTTGGACAGGCACAGTGTCACCGTATCCACGTCCGCAGCCAAGTCGCTGGGCGCAATGGACAACGCCACCGCCGCGTTGAACAGCCGGGCGCCGTCCATGTGCACCGCCAAATCATGCTGGCGCGCCACGGCAATAGCGGGGGCCAGCATGGAGGCCGGCACCGCGGATCCGCCGGACCGATTGTGCGTGTCTTCCACCACCAGCAGCCGAGGGCGAGGGTGGTGCACGTTGGCTGGCCGAATGGCGGCGGCCAGCACCTGCGCATCAATTACCCCGGCTGTGTGGGGCAGCAAGTGGCAGGTCACGCCCGCCAGCATCGCCGGCGCGCCCGCTTCGTAGTAGTAAATGTGGGCGTCTTCATCCAAAAACACTTCGTCGCCGCGCTCCGTGTGGCTCAGTAGGGCAATCTGGTTGGCCATGGTGGCGGTGGGCACATACAGGGCCGCCGCCTTCTTCAAAAGTCGTGCGGCCTCCAGCTCCAGCCGACTGACCGTCGGGTCCTCCCCGTACACGTCATCACCCACCACGGCTTCCGCCATCGCCTGCCGCATGGCGGCCGTCGGCTGGGTCACCGTGTCACTGCGCAAATCGATCATGCCTGCACCTCCTGGGACCCGTCAGATCGTGTCGCGCCAGCATTGCCTCCCGGCGGGCGCCGGGACGATGTGGCTCTGGCGAACCGGTTACGACCAGCATATCACCCTGCAGCGGCGCCTCCCAAGCTTCAAGCAGGAAACCAGCGCTGCCTCTCGAATCTAAGTCCACTTGGGCGCCGCGCTTGATCCCGGGGCAATCAGCCGACCCCCGGCGGCGGCGGCACCGTATGAAGAAGGGGAGGCGCTGGCGTGCGCATGCGCATTCAGGAAGCTGCGGCTGAGGTAGGGGTCTCCCCCCAAACCATTCGCAAGTGGGAGCGCCGCGGATTGGTGCGCTGCCCGCGCGACAGTGCGGGGGCGCGCTACTTCCTGGCGCCGGAGCTGGTGCGGCTCCACCTCATCAAGCAGGTCCTGGGCCGGGGCACCCGCATCGCCGCAGCAGCCGCCCTGCTGGGCGAATTGGATGAGCCTCCGGCCGCCCGGCGCTCCGAGCTGGGGCAGACACTGGCCCGCCTCCGGCAGAGCCGCGGCTGGGATCTTGGCGACGCGGCCCGGCGGGTGGGCCTCAGCGAGACGCGGCTGGCGGCGCTGGAGGCGGGCCGATCGAACGGCACGCTGGTCACACTGCAGGCACTGGCTACCCTATACGGCTTGGCTCTCATCGACCTGGTGCGCGGGGAGTCCGGGGCGGGCCCGGCCTTGGTGAGAGCCCATGCCCGGCCGGTGCTGCTCACGAGCGGCGAGGGCTTGGTGCTGGAGGGCCTGGCGCAGGGCCCGGTCCACCTGCGCCCCCTCCTGGTGACCGCAGAGCCCGGCAAGGGTGTGGACGCCTTCCACGGCCATCCCGGTGAGGAATTTATCTGGGTGGCGAGCGGCCGCCTGCACCTGGAGTTGACAGGTGACCGCGCCTACGTGCTGGAGGCCGGGGACTCGATGGCGTTTCGGTCCGAGGTGCTGCACCGATGGCATGCCGGAGACGGCATCCTGCAAGCCCTCTGGGTGCATCGGGATGCGGAGGGCCCGGTCCCTACTCCCCGCGTATGACATCTTCCCCACAGCTAACGCCGGGGGATTCGCCCGAGCCGTGGCGCCGTTCCTGCTTCATCGGGAGGCCAACGCCCCCCGCCACAGGCAGCCACCCGGTGCCCCCGGCGGGGAGCGGACGCCGGTCAGGCCGGAGGGGACGCCCAACGTCTGGCGCCCCCGGTCCTCCAGCGTCTCCGCCGCCTTCACGTCCGCCATCTGCGCGCAGCCGCATGCTCGCAGCACAATCGCTCCCGCGTCGGTCGATTAGCTTTCGCCGTGTGTCCGCAGGCCGGGCACTCTTGCGAGGACTAGGCGGCCGGGACCATCACCACCTGCCCGCTGCGTGGCGCCCCCCTTGGCGTCAAGCAGCGTGGCCAACCGCCCCCAGCCTTTTCCACGATGGCGCGATTCAGGCGGCCTGCTGACGCACACGGCTCCCCGGCTGCTCCGCGTCAGCGCCACCGTCGCGTGGTGTGGGCTGACGGTGGGGCTGAGGCGCTGCACAAACTCGCGGCGGCGGTCCGCTATCCGGGCATGCAAGGCGTTGAGACGGCGTTTGGTCTTTGTCCAGTTCTTCGAGAACTTCACTTGGCGCGCGAGCGTCCGCTGCACCCGCGCCCTCGGCGGGCGCCGCCGCGCAGGGGCCGCCCGCGGGGCGTCGCCCACCGTCCCGTCGGAGAGCGCCAGAAAATGCACCCCCCAGGTCGCCGCCCCCCAATCGGTGGGGGCCTTGGCACGGGGGCGGCCACCGCCTGCTCTGTCTGGACGGGGACAAACCCGTGGCGGCCGGGGCGGCTGACGGTGGGGTTCTTGAGCACGCCCGGCATCGGCCGCCTCTGGAAGAACGTCACCCAGCCAAGTTTGGGCAGGCGCACCCGGCTCCCCGCCATCGCGACCCTTGGGGGACCCGGAGCGTGTCATCCCACCCCCGCTCTTTGAAGGGGCTAGGTGCTTTCTGGGCTGGGCGGGGTCAACCGCTTCGTGAAATGCACGGGCCAAATCGCTCCGCCGCTGCGGGAGGGGTTGGGGCGGGGCATCGGCCAAGACGCCCCGCTCCGCGGTGTCCGTCCCGGCTGCGAGGCTGGCTAAGTCCTCGCACCCCATCAAGGGCACGCCTTGGTCGAGCCGGCGGCGGGTTGCGGCCCGCGCCTGATTCCAGACGCCGCGCGCCTGGCCCCAAAGGCTGTGAGCTGGTGGTCCCCGGTGGGCGAGGCGCCCAAGCGCAACCGGCCGCCGCGCCGAATGCCCCTGGCGTTCGGGCTCCTTTAGCGTGCAGCGGGTCGATGTCCCGCCCATGGTACGGCCGGGAATGCTCGGCGGCCCAGCCTGCGCGGCGATTTCGCCAGCGCGGCGGCGAAACCTGCTCGCCCTCACGGGCCCGAAGGGCTTCCCCCCTGCGGGGCTTTCAGCCCTTCGGGTGTTTCCAAGGGCCACCGCGGGTCATATCCCCAGCGCTCAAGCCGGGGGTTTTACGCCCCACCTGATCAAATAAGGAACGGCGGGGGTTGCCCCCGCCGATGCCCCGCGATGCCGTGTGACTCATTGGCGTTTTGAACCTGCTCGCAAGCAGGTGGGAACCTCCCGCAAATTTTCGACGTCCCCTAGCCCTGACGGGGGGGCGTGCCGGCTACCTGCCCAAGGATCCGGTTCCCTATGTCATGGTGTTGGCTCAAAACATACCACAACGCTCACGCACACTGCAGGGTCCTGCCGCCATTATAGGCACCCCCGGTCCGCTTCACAAGGAGAGACGGCTGCCGTTGCCGGCAAACCGTCCTCCGCAATCCAAACCGATCCAGAGAGAGACTCCGAGTTCCCGAGTCCTCGTCATCCGATCGTCATCCGAGTGGGTTCTGGTCGGCGGCGCTGGTAGTGTCGGCCTCTGCCTTGGCCATCCGGGCCACCAAGTCCGCCAGCATGCGCTTCTCGTGCGGCTGACTCGACTGCCACACGGCTTTCGCCACATGGTCCTGATGCGTCTCGGGCTCAACGCCCGCCTGCAGCATCGCATCGCCCATCTCGATGATGTCGTTGTGGACGTCCTGGTCGCCGCGCCGAATCTTCGCGGCGGCGCGCGCCTTCAGATCCTGAAACGACCGCGGCACTCCGTTTGCTTGACTGGCCATGCTGCCAGTGCACCTCCTAGTTGTCAACTTGTTGTCAACGCGTGGTCAGCGGAACGATGATGCCACCGTTTGCGCCTGGCGATGCCCGCAGCATCCCCGACGTAGCGTGCCCGTCGGCCGAGGCACCTACCCGGGGTATGAAACGCTGGCGCCGCGCCACACTACGGCCATGCCCACGCTGGCCGCACAGTGGCCTCGCGCGAGTCGTGGGCGGGACCGCGCATGAAAATGGTGGATATCAGGAGGCGAGGCTATGGGCTGGGTTGGAGCCATTGTGCGCTTCATTGTCGCGGCGCTGGTGCTGATGCTCCTCGGATACGTGGTTCCGGGTTTCTCCCATCTGACGTTTTGGGACGCTCTCTTGGCGGCGGTGGCGATCAGCATCGGGGGGTACCTGCTCGAAAGTGCCTTTGGGCGCGGCGTGTCACCCTATGGACGCGGCGTCGTGGGATTTATCGTGTCCGCCGCCGTCATCTGGATGGTTCAGTTTGTGATTCCCACGATGCATGTCACCATCGTGGCTGCCCTGATAGCGGCGCTCATCATCGGCCTGGTGGACCTGTTTGTGCCGACGGCTGTCCGCTGACCGGCTGCCCCGAGCGTCCGCGGCGGTGCAGGAGCCGCTGTAGCGCTATAGCGAAGCCTGAGGGGCGGACCATCCAGGCGCGTCCCCGCGTCCTGTCGCTGTTGGCTCACAGCACCAAAGTGCTCCCGCGAATCCGGCGCATGCCAGACAGAATCGCGACGGCACCGGCCAGCTCCCACCGAAACAGGTGACGCGGCAATGGCAGTCGCTTAAGGACACGGGCAGCGTGCATCCAGGGTCGGCAGCCTGCGAGGTGGCTGCACTGCGGCCAAGCCCGGAAAGTCGATGGGACGCCAGCGCGGTCCGCGCCCCGCGATTTGCCGCAGCGGCCGCGCGGGGCGGATAGCCCTTTGTAGGGGTGCGGACCCTGGGGATCTGGACCCGCTTGTCCTGCCCTTTTCCCCATGCCACGACTGGGCGCTGTCAACTAGGCCGGCGGCGCTGAGCCGTTCGCTGGCCAGCCGCCAATCCCGGGCTCTGGCGGCCCCGGGGATGCCCGAGCCATCTTTACACTCTTTACACTCGTCACCATCTTTACAGCTGTTCGCCTCCTGCACCGCCGCTGGGGCGAGGCGACAACCCATCGCGCGCCGGTGGCGTGGCGATTCGCCCGTCCCCAGTGGCCGGCCGCAAGAACATCGCCGGCAGCAGGGCCAACCCCAGCAACCCGGCCGCCCACTCCACGGCCGGCACGAGCCCGGCGGCGGCGGCGACCGCCCCGATGACCCATCCGCCCAGGGCCCCCACGGTGTTCCCCAACCCCATGGTGATGCCAGCGCCCATGGCCGCGCTCCCGGGAAACAGCTGCTGACCATAGACCAAAATGACGGCCCCCGCTCCATTGACGGCGAAGCCCCACAGCGCCACCTCGGCAAACAGCCACGGGCCAGCCCCTCGATTCAACGCCCAAGTGAGGGCGGCCCCGGCAGCGCCCATGACCGACACCACCAGCACCACCCGCGCACCCCACCGATCCGACAGCCTTCCACCCAGCAGGTTTCCGACCGCGCCGGCCCCGTACACCACCATGATGAGGAGGCCGGTGTCGGTCAGCGAGCCCCCGCGCTGCCGCCACAGCACGGGCAATAGGGTCAGGAGACTCATCGCCGCCCAGTTGCGCAGCATGATCACGGCCAGCAGCAGGCGCCCCCGCCGCCACGCATCCCGCCAGTCTGTCGCGCGCGGCGCGGTCCGCCGGGTCAGCGACCGAGCCGATCCATACAGCAGCACGGCGGCCAGAAGGCCCGGCAGCGCCAGGGCCGTCAATCCCCACCGCCCGCCCCACTCCCATGCCGCCACCACGGCCAGCGGGGACAGCGCATGGCCCACCATGCCGCTCACCATCCAAGCGCTCATCCGCTGGCCGTGCTGGTCTCGCCCTTGAGCGGCGACCAATGCCGCCATGTGGGGGTGAAAGGCGGCATTGCCGAGGCCCCCCATCATCAGGGCCGCGGCAAAAACCGCATACGATGGCGCCCACGCCAGCCCCACGGCACTGCCGAGGCTGCCGGCCATCAGGCCGCCGACAATGAACCAGGGACCGCCGCGCCCGTCAGACCACGCCCCCAGCAGCGGCTGTGTAGCTTGTGTGCTCAGCGCGAGCAGCCCGACCAGCAAACCCGCCTGGGCTATGTTGAAGTGCCAGCGGGTCATTAGGATGGGCAGCAGCGGCAGGTACAGGGTGGGATAGGCGTCGTTGACCGCGTGGGCGACGGCCCACACCGCCTTCGGCGCGCGGGACGCCGAGGGCCCCGGGTCCCCGGCGGCGGCTACCACCACTGAGACCACCACCGGCGTTCGAATGCCAGCTTGGCGGCGTGCCAGTGCCGGCCACTCGTATACGCCCTCACGGCGGGGGCGGGCTCAGCGAAGAAGTCCCCGCGGGCGAATCCCGCTTGGCCGCGCCCCATTTCGATGAAACATTCGCCACGCCCGTCAAAGTGGGCCGCCGGCAACCGCCCGGCCAACTGATCGGCGATGCGATCCGCCACCACCTCGCCCTCTGCAAACGCGAACACGCCTGCCTTGGGGAGGGGTTTGCCCATCGCCAGCGGGATGCCCACCACGTCGCCGATGGCATACACCCCAGGGTGGGGCGTTTCCAGGGTGTGGCGGTCCACGGACACCCAGCCGTCCACCGGCGCCAGTCCCGCCGACACAACGACCTCGGGCACCCGGTGGGGCGGCACGTATGCGAGCAGGTCATAGCTAACCGGCCGATGTCCGGCAAACTCGAGCTGCCTTCGGTCGCCCGCGACGCGCTCCAAGCGCTCGCCGGGGTAATACGCGATGTCGCGGCGGGCGAGCGCTTCCTTCACCGAGGCGCTTACCCCCGGCCCGGCCACCGCCATCGGTGCGGGCTCCGCCGCCCACAGTTCCACGGACACGCGCGCCCGCCGACCGCGTTTGCGCAGGTAGGCATCGATCAGCATCGCCCCCTCATAAGGTGCCGCCGGACACTTGAAGGGGGTCGTGGGGACGGCCACCACCACCCGCCCGTGCTCCAAGGCCTGCAGTTCGCGCCACACCGCCGCCGCACCGCCCGCGGTGTAGAAGTTCCCGGGTTCGGCACCAAGCCCGGGAATCCGGTCGGGGTCCAGCGCTGCGCCCAGAGCCACTACCAGCGCCTCCCCTGCCCATGTCTGCCCTCCTGCGTGGATGATCTTGGATTTCGGATCGATCGCCGTGACCGGAGCCTGGACCACCTCCACCCGCGCGTCGCGGAGATCTTTAAACGGCCGCGTCACGGCGCTGCTCCGCCGCGTCCCTGTCATCACCCACAGAAGTGAGGGCCAAAAAGTGTGCATGGGCATCTGGTCAAACACCACCACGCGATCACAACCGGCAAGCCGCCGACTCAATCGGTGCGCACACGCCAATCCCCCTACGCCACCTCCGGCCACCAGCACGGTGTGCATCCAATCCCTCCTCGGCGATCAGGGAACCTAATAGACCAGCACTTGGTCCGCGGACAGCGTCCACGCGGCCAGTTCGTCCATCGAACTCCGGTGCGCTCCCGGCACGAGCGCCTCGGCCGGCAGCGCGCGCGCATCCATGCAGGACCCGCACACCCCCATCACCACGCCCGCTCGGTCCGCCTGACGCAGCATGCGCTCCACGTTGTAGTAGCCGTTGGGCGTTTGCTGTCCTCGGCGCGCGGCCGCGACGCCGTCGCCCAGAAAAAACACCTGGACGACATCGGCCGACCGTGCGATGGCATTGGCGTGCCGCAGAGCGTTGTAGGTGCGCTCAGAGCCGTACGGCGCCTCGTTGATCACAAACAGCACTCGCTGATTCACTGGGTTCCACTCCTTCCCACTTCTCCGACGCTCGGGTCACGCGTCCTCTGCCTCCAGCCGGCGGCCCTGCGCTTTCCATTCACCTGCCCCCTCGGTGAGGCGCACCACGTTGTACCCTGCTGCCTTCAGGTGCTGTGCCGCCCGCATCGACAGGACGCAGTACGGGCCCCGACAGTACGCTGCGATGAGCGCTCCGGCGGGCAGCGGCCGGGGAGCGGTCGTCAGCTCCTCCAGAGGCACCGACCAGGCGCCGGGCCAGTGGCCTGCTGCATACTCGTCGCGGGGCCGCACATCGATGAGGACGACGTCATCTCCCCGGCGGACACGCTCCTCCAGTCCCGCCATGTCCAGAGCTTCGAGCGAGCCGATGTCTTGCAGAAAGGCTTCGGTCACGGCCCGGACTTCGGCATAGCGGCGCTCGGCCATCTCGCGCATCTGCACCAGAAAAGTGGAGACGGTCTCGTCTGCCAAACGGTAGGTCACGTACGTGCCGTGACGGCGCGCGGTCACCAGGCGGGCCTGGCGCAGATGCTGCAGGTGCTGGGATACACTGCCGACGGGCCGGTCCATGCGGCGGGCCAACACTTCCACGGTCATGGGCGCCTGGGACAGCAGGTCCAGAATCTCTATCCGATGGGGATGACTGGTCGCCTTGCCCAGCCGTGCGACCTGCTCGTAGATTCCGGATTTGAACGTACGGTCGTCCATGGGCCAACTCCTCTCCTGTTCTACTGCGCAGTATAACACGAAGACAATCTAGAATGCGGATCCCTGCTAAGACAAGCAGGGACCCCTCCTGGCGCAAGCGCACCACCCTGTCGCGTGCCAGCCTGCCCATCACCGTGGGGGTGGACCAGGCCCGCGCGGAGGCGAGGCAGCCCCGTCGACTCCGGGGCCGGGGCGAGGCCCACCATATCGCGCGCTTGCCACAGTCCGGTGCTGGCCAGGCTGCTCTCGCTGCGCACGCGCTCCCCAAACCGGAATCCACTCGCCGCTGCATTTTCGTCGTCCGGCACTGCCGCCCGTGATCACCGACAGCGACCTTTAGCAGAGGCGGCGGCTGCACCCGCGCGCCCACGCGTCTCCGCCGCCCAGTCCGCATCACTGCCAGCGGGCTCAGCCACAGCGAGGCGCCACCCGTGGCCAGCCCTCCCTCACTCGTCGGCGACTCGACCCACACGCGGGCACGGGTCGGCTCCAGGAAGGGGCCTCCAGGTGAGCCAGCGTGCGTTGCATGGGCTCAGTCCCACGCAGGCTCCACCCCGGCCATAGGCGGTCCGGGTGCGCGGACAGCCCGGTAAGGCAACCGGCATCGCGCTGATCAGGTGCAAACGCAACCACCACGACGAGCTCAGGCGTTCACGGCAGGTGGCGCTGCATCGCTTCATGAGATGCCTCCTGCGGGGCGCCTTCTGCCGGCGGACACTGCGGCTGTGGCAGAATGCCCCGGCGAGCCGGCGGCCTGACACCGGAGCCGGCAGCGCAGCCCACCTGACGAGTCTGGGCAGCCCCGGGCCGCGGTCCTCAGCCCCTACCTCCTACAGATGGAGTGCTTGCTTTAGGGGGCGGACAAGCCTCCGGCTCACCGGGAGCTCGTCGCCATTGTCCAGGCGGATGGTGTAGGTGCCTTGGAAAAACGGACGAATGTCGGCCACGTGCAGCAAATTGACGATCCCGCCGCGGTGGCATCGGAGGAACAGATCCGGTGGCAGGCTCTTCTCCAAAGCGTGCAGCGTCTCGCGAACCACATACCGCCGCCCGCCCACTACCGCCATCTCGACATGCTTCTTCACGGTCTCACAGTACAGCACGTCTTCAAACGGCACGGGCACGGTGCGATTCTCTGCATGGCCCGCCACAAATCGCCGCTGGGCCGTCGCCCGATCCTCGGCCCCCGGCTCCTTCCGCCCACGCACGCGGCTCACCGCGGCGGCCAGCCGCTCCGGCACCACCGGCTTCAGCAGATAGTCCACCGCCTCGAGGCGAAAAGCCTCCACGGCATAGCCGTCGTACGCCGTGACAAACACGATGGCCGGTGATGCCGGTGCAGCGCCTCGCAGGCGCTCCGCCAGCACCATGCCGTCGGCGCCGGGCATGGCAATGTCCAGAAAGACCACGTTGTGGCCCACGGCCTCGATGAGCTCCAGCGCCTCGTTGGCGGTGGCCGCCTCGCCCACCACCCGCACCTCGGGAATCTGCTCGAGCTGGAAGCGCAACTCGGCCCGCGCTGGCGCTTCGTCATCCACGATCAGGGCGGACAGCACCGCCCGGGCGTTTGTCATGCGGGCGGCCCCTCGAGAGCCGACGGGAAGGAGAGCCGCACGACGGTCCCCCACCCGGGACGGCTCTTCAAGCGCAGCACGGCCCGACCTTGGAGCCGCTCACGCACGTTCCACAAGCCAAGACCCAGACCGGTCCCCGCGCGCGGCTGAAACGCCTCGTGAATGCGCGCCGCGCTGATGCCCACTCCGTTGTCGGCCACGAGAATGACCACCCGCCCGGCGCGGCGGCGTGCGCGGATCCAGACGTGCCCCTCGACGCCATCCATGGCCTCGCGGGGCACCACCCCATGGGTGACCGCGTTCTCCACCAGCGGCTCCAGGGTCAGCACCGGCATCCGGAGCGCAAGCAGGCTCGGGTCAACATCCACTGTCGCCTTAACGCGGCTGCCGAAGCGGGCTCCTTCCAAGCGCAGGTACAGGTCTACGACCGCCAAGTCCTCCGCCAGCGTCGTCTGCTCGCGGTGGTCCGACAGCGTGGCGCGCAGAAACTGCGCCAGCTCTGCCAGCAGGCGCCGCGCTTCCTCCGGATCCTGACGGCTGGTGGCAATCACTGTATTTAGGACGTTGAAGAGAAAGTGCGGCCGAATCTGTGCCTGCAGTGCGTCCAGGCGGGCCTCCGCCAACAGCTCCCGCTGGCGCTCGGACTCAGCCAGCGACAGCTCCAGGCTCAGGAGCTCCGACATGCCCTGCGCCAAGCGGGTCGCGTACGGCGGCATTTCTCCGGGGTCGGTCCGGTAAAGCTTCACCGCGCCCACTACCCGGTGGCCCACCTGCAGGGGTGCCACAACAGCCGACTGAATCGGGGATGGGCACGTGGGCTCCGGGCAGTGCAGCTCCTCACGATCGCGCACCAGCGCCAGCGTGCCGGTATCGAGTACCCGGCGGGTGGCCTGGGTCTGCACGGGCGCGCCCGGCCGCATGTGGGGACAGCCCCCGCCAGTATACGCCAAAATGCGCTCACGGTCCGTGATGGCCACCGCCTCGACGTCGGCGATGCGGTAGATGATGCGCGCGATTTTCTGCGCCACGTCCTCGGTGAGCCCAGGAGGCGCCCCCGAGCTGCCCCGCTCAGCCGTGTCGGGCCACCGATCCCGAACATGCGTCGACACGCAATACCCCCATTCCCCTGCGAGGATCATGCCTCATCATTCTATGGCATGTCTCAGCGTTTGGCATGGCATGATGGGACCACTTGTCCGCGCGGAACGGCCGCTCGGCGTGGCCAACCACCCGTTGGGCTCGAGCGCAGTGAGTGTCGGCGCGCTTCGGATTAGGGTGAGCTCAGTGAAGGGGCTTCGCCAAGCCCCCACCCCCAGAAGGAGGGCACGCCATGAACGGTCACGAAGCATCCCCCGAACGGCGTGAGGAGGATCTCCAGGACGCCCGGCGAGAGGACCAGCCTCAGGACTGGTTTGAGGTGATGCGGAGCTGGTGGGACCAGCGCGAGCACCGCGACGCCGACCGCACGCCGTGAACCCGTGGAGGCACACGGCGGCGCCACGGTCCGCACCCGCCGACATTGGCGGGCGCCTCGGGCGATTTCGGCTCCCCGTGCTTCGTTCGGCGGTCCGCCGCGCAATGGGCAAACGCGCCCGCTGTGGGACCCGAAGCAGCACCCCGCTGCCAGTGCGCTGTGGCGGCCCGGAGCAGTTCCTCCGGGCTGGTGCCTTCCCCCCTCGCCTTTTGACACTCCGCTGGGGCGGACGAGGCGCCCACCGAGCCCAGCCGCATGCCTTGCCCCAGTTTCTCCACCAGCTTGGCCACCCGCTGGCGCTTCCCGCGCCCGTGGATGGCACCGGTCGGCTGGCAGACGGCTATGGCGTGGCCGGGCTGTCTTGGATGGTGCTGACCAGCGGCACCGGGCGCGTGCTGTGGCACCACGCCCGATTTCTCACCGCCTCCCATGTGGCCGCCGCTTAGCGGTCGTCCTCCCATGGCGAGAGGCGGAGCTCCGCCCACTGCCCGGGATCCGCGAGCGCCGGCGATCCCATGACGAGATCCGATCCGGTGTGCGTCTTGGGAAACGCAATCACGTCGCGCAAGCTGTCCGCGCCCGCCATAAGCATCACCAGGCGGTCGAGCCCCAAGGCAATGCCGCCGTGCGGCGGCGGCCCGTAGCGAAACGCGTCCAGCAGGTAGCCAAACTTCGCGTCCACCTCGTCCCGGGACAAGCCCAGGACGCCGAAAACCTCCGCCTGCAGCTCCGGGTCATAAATCCGGAGGCTGCCGGACGCCAGCTCGACCCCATTCAGCACCACATCGTACGCCTGGGAGCGCGCTTGCCCCGGATGGCTCGCCACCAGGGAGCGGTCGTCCGGGTGCGGCATCGTGAAAGGATGATGCGCCGACGTCCACCGCTGCTCCTCTGCGGACCACTCAAACAGCGGAAAGTCCGTCACCCAGAGAAAGTGAAACCCCGGAGCCACGTGCCCTAGCTGGTCGGCCAGCTCAAGGCGCAGCACGCCGGCCTGGCGGTGCACCTCCGGGGCCGGCCCCGCCAGCACCAAGAGCAGGCCGCTGTCGGCCGCTTGGATGCCGGCCGCCTCTGCCATGGCTGCGACCGTGCCCTCCGCCAGCGCCCGCCCGGCATTGGTGCGGATGCCGTCGGCGGTGGGGCGGATCCAAAACAGCCCCGGCGCGCCTATCGCCTGCGCGCGCTCCACCAGCGCGTCCAGTTGCCGGCGCGACAGCGCCGCCGGGGTGGCCGCGATTCCCACCCACCGGTCTTCGTTTGACTGGGCGATCGCCGCCGCTCCGCGTGCAACGGCCGTCAAATCCACCAGCGGCGGGCCGGCCCGCAGGTCCGGCTTGTCCGATCCGTATTGGGCCAGCGCCTCGGCGTACGTCAGCTGTGGCCAAGGCGCAAGCTCCACCTGCAGCGCTTCCCGGAATACGCTGCGCACCATATCCTCCACCAAGGCCAAAATTTGCGCCTGGCTCAAAAACGACGTCTCGATGTCGATTTGGGTAAACTCTGGCTGGCGGTCGGAGCGCAGTGCCTCATCGCGAAACACCTTGACAATCTGATAGTACCGGTCCAGACCACCCACCATCAGGAGCTGCTTCCACACCTGGGGGCTCTGCGGCAGCGCGTAAACCCGCCCGGGCTGCACGCGGCTGGGCACCAAGAAGTCCCGGGCCCCCTCGGGCGTGCTCCGGCCCAGCACCGGCGTCTCCACATCCAAAAAGCCGTGATCGTGCATCCACCGGCGCACCGCGTACACCACCTGGTCCCGCAGCACAAAGTTTTTCAGCAGCTCCGGCCGCCGGAGGTCCAGGTAGCGGTGCTTTAAGCGGAGCCGCTCATCCACCTCGGCGCCGCTGGCCGGGGATACGGGAGGGGTCTCCGACCGCGACCACACGTGGAGGGCCGCCGCTCGCACCTCCACCATCCCGGTTGGCAGCTCCGGGTTGGCCATCCCGGCGGGCCGATCCGCCACGGTGCCCGTCGCCGCAACGACCCACTCCGGGCGCACCGCCTCGGCCGTGCCAAACGCCAGGGCCGCCTCGGGGCTCACTACCACCTGCACCAGGCCTGTCCGGTCCCGGAGGTCAATAAACACCAGGCCGCCGTGGTCTCGCCGGCGATGCACCCATCCGGCCACCGTGACGGCAGAGCCCACCAGGCTTTCCCCCACCTCGCCACAGTAGTGGGACCGCTCCGGGCCCCAGGCCGCCCCGGCCTTGCTGTCTGACACCGCCAACTCACTCCTTTTCGCATTGAGCGGGCTACTTCGGTTCCGCGTGCTCCGCCTCCACACCATTCAGCCACTCCCGCACGGTGCCCGCCAGGTTGGCCAGCGCCACGGCGGCCTCCCGCCCGTCCGACAGCCTCTTCACCGTGACCAAGCCGTCCTCCCACTCTCGGCCGCCAGCCAGCACCACGACGCTGGCGCGCCGCCCGGCCTCCTTCATCTGGGCTTTCAAGCTGCGAGCCATGAGGTCCACCTCGGTGGGAATCCCCGCGCCGCGCAGCCGCTCAGCCGCCTGCCATCCCTGATGGCCCACTCCGACCTGCGCTACATACGCGCTGGGCACCCGCGGCGCCCCCAGCGCCGCGCCGGCAGCCATCAGCAGGCGCTCCGCCCCTCCGGCGAAGCCCACCGCCGGCACCGGAGCCCCGCCCACTCGCACAGTCAGCCCATCGTAGCGCCCGCCGCCCAGCACCGTGGACTGGGCGCCCAGCGACGGGTCGTGCACCTCGAAGACGGTGCGGGAGTAGTAGTCGATCCCGCGCACCAGCGCGGGATCGCGCTCCACGGGAATCCCGGCCTCGGCCGCCAGCGCCACCACCGCCTCTTGGTGGCTGCGGCACGCATCGCACCAAAACGCCGCGATGTCGGGGGCGCCCCGGGCCACCGCCTGATCCTGCTTGCAGTCCAGGACGCGCAGCGGGTTGTCGGCCAGGCGCCGCCGGCAGTCGCCACAGAGGGCCGCCCCGTGACTGTCCAAGTACGCCACCAGCGCCTCGCGGTAGCGGGGGCGGCATTGATCACAGCCAATTGAATTCACCAGCACGTGTGGCGACAGCCCCACCGCCTGCAGCAGCCGTCGGGCCACCAGCAGCACTTCCGCGTCGGCGGTGGGCTCCGGGGAGCCGTACAGCTCAAACCCATACTGCTGATGCTGGCGGTAGCGGCCCTTCTGAGGGCGCTCGCGGCGAAACATCGGGGCCCAGTAGTACAGCCTCACCGGCTTGGGCCAAGCCGACAGGCCGTTTTCCACGTAGGCGCGGGCAATGGCCGCCGTGCCTTCGGGCCGAAGCGTCAGCGCCACGCCTCCCGCGTCAACAAACGAGTAGCGCTCGTGCTGCACGATGTCCGTGGCGCCCCCCACTCCGTCCACAAACACCGCGGTCTGCTCAAATACCGGCGTCTCGATGGCGCCGTAGCCATATAGCTCGGCCACTTGCGCCACTAGGCGGCGCAGCCGCTCCATCCGCTCGGCCTCGGCGGGCAACACGTCCTGCGTGCCCCGCGGGCGCTGCCAGCGCTCATCCATGGCGCTCCTCCTCTCGCGGCTTTCGGCTCATTCAGGGGGCGAAGTGCTGGTCCGAGTCAATCCACAGGGTCACCGGCCCGTCGTTCACCAAGTGCACCGCCATGTCGGCCCGAAATCGGCCCAGGGCCAGCGGCACCCCCGCGCGGCGAATCCGGTCATTGAAGTGCTCCCACCAGGCCTCGGCGGCGTCCGGCGGGGCGGCGCGGGAAAACCCCGGCCGCCGCCCGCGCCCCACGTCTCCGTACAGCGTGAATTGGGACACCGACAGCACCGACCCCCCGGCGATGTCACCCACAGCCAAGTTCATGCGATCCTCGGCATCCCGAAACACCCTGAGGCCAATCACCTTGTCCGCACACCACTCTACGGCTTCGGCGGTGTCGTTCCGCCCCACCCCCACCAGCGCCAGCAATCCCGGGCCAATCTCCCCGGCCACCGCGCCTTCAATCTCCACGCGGGCGGACAGCACGCGCTGCACCAGCACACGCACCTACGCCCGCTCCTTGGCCACACGGCCCACGCGCAGCACGTAGGGCAGCGCCGCAATCTTGTCGATAATGTGCGTGAGCTGCCCCAGGTCCCGCACTTCGAGCTTCAGGTGGACCACCGCCGTTCGGTCTCGGAACCCACGCGCCGACGCATTTTGAATGTTGGTGCCCTGAACGGTGTTGGCCACATCCGCCAGAAGCCCCGGCCGGTCCCACGCGTACACGGCCAGCTCCACCGGGTGGGGCGCACCGGCCGCCGAGCCGTCCCACGCCACATCCACAATGCGGGCGGGATCGTCGGCCGCCAGCTTGGCAAAATTGCTGCAGTCGGCGCGATGCACAGACACCCCGCGGCCCCGCGTCAAATACCCAATGACCGCGTCGCCGGGCACCGGCAGGCAGCAGCGCCCAAAGCGCGCCAGCAGGCGAGGCTCTCCGTGGACCAGCACCTCCGGCTGGGTCGGCGCGCGCGAGGGGCGCGGGGACTTGATCGGCATCGCCGCCGCCTCCCGACCCAGCTCCTCCGAGAGCCGCTGGGACAGCTGGCCGGGCGTGAGCCCCCCTTCTGAGAGCCGGACGGCCAGCTCTTCCACGGTCCCGAGGCCAATTTTCCGGACCAGCGCCGCCAGCCGCTCGTCGCCCACCGCCCCATCCAGGCCGGTGCGCTTCAGCTCTTTGGCCAGTAGCTCCCGCCCGCGGGTCAAGTGCTCCTGGCGCCGCTCGCGCCGAAGCCACTGGCGAATCCGGTGCTTGGCGCTGCTGGTGCGCACAAAGCCCAGCCAATCCAGGGAGGGCCCCGGTGATGACCGGTTCACCATAATCTCGACGATGTCGCCGTTTTCCAGCGGCGAGGCGAGCGGCACCGCCTTGCCGTTGACTCGCGCGCCCACACAGTGGTGCCCGATGTCGGTGTGAATGCGATACGCAAAATCGACGGGGGTGGCGCTGCTGGGCAGCTCAATCACGTCGCCCCGCGGCGTGAAAACAAACACCTCATCGGCAAACAAGTCCACCTTCAGCGTTTCCATGAACTCGCGCGCATCGCCCATGTCACGCTGCCATTCCATGAGCTGGCGAATCCAGGCCAGCTTTTGCTCAAAGTCGGGGTCCTTGGGGCTTGCCTCTTTGTAGCGCCAGTGCGCCGCGATGCCAAATTCCGCCGTGCGGTGCATCTCAAAGGTGCGGATCTGCACCTCCAGCGGGTTCCCGCCAGGGCCGATGACGGTGGTGTGCAAGCTTTGGTACAAGTTAGACTTGGGCATCGCGATGTAGTCCTTAAAGCGGCCCGGCAGCGGCTTCCACATCTCGTGCACCAGGCCCAGAGCGGCATAGCAGTCGCGGACGCTGGCCACCAGCACGCGCACCGCCACCAAGTCATAAACCTGACTGAAGTCTTTGTCCTGGGCCTTCATCTTGCGGTAGATGCTGTAGAGGTGCTTGGCGCGCCCCGACACCTCCGCTTCCACTCCCATGGCGGACAGCCGGCTGGTCAGCACCGACACCACTTCGTCCACGGCGGCCTCGCGCTCCTGGCGCCGCTTCTGGACTTTAACCCGCATGTCCTGGAACGCGTCGGGCTCCAGGAACTGAAAGGCCAGGTCCTCCAGCTCCCACTTGATGCGAAAAATGCCCAGCCGATTGGCCAGCGGGGCATAGATTTCCCGGGTCTCCCGCGCAATGCGCGCAACCCGCTCGGAGCTCAGGTGCTTTAAGGTGCGCATGTTGTGCAGGCGGTCCGCCAGTTTGATGAAAATCACCCGAATGTCCTTGGCCATCGCCAAAAACATCTTGCGGAGATTTTCCACCTGCTCTTCCTCGCGTGACCGAACCTTCAGGCGCGACAGCTTGGTGACGCCATCCACCAGCTCGGCCACGTCGTCCCCAAATTGCGCCCGGATATCATCGAGCGGCACGCTCGTGTCTTCCACGACGTCGTGCAGCAGCGCGGCCACGATGGTGTCCGTGTCCATGTGCAGGTCGGCCAGAATGCGAGCCACCGCCACCGGATGAGCGATATAGGGGTCGCCAGACGCGCGGGACTGGCCGGCATGGGCGCGCTCCGCCAAATCCAGGGCCGCGCGGATGCGCCCCGCTGCCTCCAGATCCGGCTTGAAGCCTAAAGCGTCCACCATGCGGTCCAATTCCACCGACACGCCCCGCCTCCTTCGCCGCGCCTGAATCGCCACCCGCTCGCACGGCACACAGCAACGACGCGCCGCCGCTCCGTGCTTGCCCAGTTTACTGCGAGGCGGTCACCGCTGCTCAGGCGGCCACACCGTCCACAGAGCGGCCGCCGGCCGATCGCCCAGTGCCTGGCGGCCCCCCAGGGCCGCCAGCTCCATCACAAACAGGTAGCCGACCACGGTGGCCCCCAGCCCTTCCACCAGCCGAGCCGCCGCCGACACCGTGCCCCCCGTCGCCAGGACGTCGTCCACGACCAGCACCCGACGCCCTGCCCAGTTGGCGCCGGCTTCTACTTCCAAGCGCCCTGCCCCGTACTCCAAGGCGTAGTTTTCACCCGCCACCGGCGGGGGCAGCTTGCCGGCTTTCCGCACCGCAGCCATGCCCGTGCCCATGCGGTCCGCCAGCGGAGCGGCCAGCAGAAACCCTCGCGCCTCCGGCGCCACCAGCAGGTTGGCCCCAAACGGCTCGGCAGCATCGGTCAGCTCATCCAGCATCTGCCGATACGCCTCCGGGTCCGCCAGGACCGGCAAAATATCGCGAAACAGCACCCCCGGCGCCGGAAAGTCTGGAATCTCCCGCACAGCGGCCCGCCACAGCCCTCGGGGACGCTCCAGCGCCCCCCGTGCGTCCGGGTGGCCCATGGGCTCTCGGCCCTTCACGCCCTGCGCCATGCCCGCTCGTCCTCCTCTTCCCTCTCCCCAGCCGTTGCCCCGAAGCGGGCTGGGGCTCAACGCCTATCCGCCAAGGGGAGTGCCCTGCGGCGCCACGCCGCCGGCCCGCCCGCCTGCCAGTCGCCCAGCGCCCGCGCTTGCTCCTGGCGCGCCGCCACCCACCGAGCGCACTCGGAAAGCTCCCGGCGCTGGGCTGGGGCCTGGCCACTGCCAATCCCCAAATCCTGAAGCACGGCGGCCCCCGGCCTCAGGCCCCTCCGACCGCCGCGATAGCTCCGCCACAAAGCTAAAAGGCGATCGCGGTCCGGCACCAGCCGCTCCCACTTCGCCACCACGCGGTCGCCGGCGAACGCCCGAGGATCCCAGTATACGACGCCATCCGCCGCCAGTTGACCCACCGCGGCACGCAGCGCCGCGGCATGGGGGGGCGCGCCTCTGATCCACAAGGCGGTCCACGGCCGGCCGTCCGCTTCGCCGGGCCGCCACCAGCTGCACGCCGCCCAGCTTTCCGGCAGTGTCGGCGCGAGTCGGGCGCGGGCCCGGGCATCGTCCACCAGCACCAGCACCCGGGCCAGGCCCGCAGGAGGTGGGCCCGCTTCCCAGGCGTGGCCATCCAACTCCACCGGGGGCCCGGCGGGCTGTCCAAAAGCTTCCCACCGGATCTGAACCTGCTCGCGCCCGCGATACTGCCCCACCGCCAGCCCCGCGCGCCCCACCAGCCACCGGCCCGCCAAGTCGTCGGCATAGGCGCCCAAGCCAAACGCCACCGACGCGAGGTGCTCGCCCCGGAGCGCCAGCTTGAGATGGCGGCCGTCGGCCCCCATGCGCCGGCTGTCCACGACCAGCCCCGACACCTGAAACCGGGGCTCGGGGAATCCGTGGCCAAAAGGCTCCAGCCGGCGCAGAAACTGCGCAAGATCCAGGGTGAGATCTTCGACGGCCACCTCGGCATCGATCGCAGGCGCCGGCACCGCCACCGACCCCCAGCGGTCCGCCCACGCGGCCGACAAGTCCTCCTCGAGGCCGGCCAGCCCGGACCGGGCGAGGCTGAAGCCTCCCGCACCCCGGTGGCCGCCCCACTTGGTGAAGTGCGCCGCCACCGCCCCGAGCGCGCCCGCCACGTCGCCGGCCCCGCCGGAGCGGGCGGACCCTTTGCCGCCCTCGTCCGACAGAGCAACAACCGCCGCCGGCCGCCGGTAGCGCTCCGCCAGGCGCGCCGCGACAATGCCCACCACCCCTTCGTGCCACGGGCCGCTCACCACCAGAAAGGCTGGCAGGGACGGGCGCCGGTCGACCTCGGCCTGCGCTGCGGTGCGCACCGCCAGCTCCACCGCCCGCCGCTCCTCATTCAGCTGGTCTAGAATTTGCGCTGCGCCGGCAGCCTCTCCGGCATCATCCGCCAAGCAGAGCTCCACCGCGGGCTCCGGCCGGCCCATGCGCCCGGCCGCGTTGATGCGCGGCCCCACCGCAAACGCCACATCGCGGGCGCTGACCGTCCGCGACTCGCGGTGCGCCAGCGCCAGCAGCGCCGCCACGCCAGGCACGCCGCCTGCCGCGAGTGCCGCCAAGCCCCGCTGCACGATGGCGCGGCTGTCCCGCACCAAAGGCACCACATCGGCCACCGTGCCCACTGCCGCCAACCCCCAGAGCGCTGGCGGCGGCTCCTCGCTCAGCAGAAACCGCGCCAGCTGCAGAGCCACCCCCGCACCCGACAGCACCTGCGGCACTGCCATTCGCTCGGGATTGACCAGCGCGGGCACCGCTGGCAATTCCAGCGGCAGCCGGTGGTGGTCGGTTACAATAAACGTTAAGCCGAGGCTGTCCGCCAAGCGGGCGGCATCAGGCGCGCTCGTGCCGCAGTCCACCGTCACCAGCACGCGGACGCCCGCTTGGTGTGCCCGCCACACCGCGTCAAGCGACACGCCGTAGCCCTCGGCAAACCGCGAGGGCACGTGCCAATCCACCGGAGCATCCGGAGCCAGGCGCTTGAAGGCCCGCACCAGGATGGCCGTGGCCGTAACGCCGTCGGCGTCGTAGTCGCCGTGCACCCGCACCCGTTGCCGGCGGCCGAGGGCGCGGGTGAGCAAATCCGCTGCCGCCGGCAAGTCCGGCAGCGCCCGAGGATCTCCCAGGGGGGTGGCGCCGCTGACCAGGGTCTCAAAGGCGGCGGCCTCCCGAACATCTCGCGCCCACAGCAGCCGCGCCCACAGAGGCGGAATGTTCAGCTCGCGAGCCAAACCCGCCCAGGGGTCCCCGCCCTCGGCACCCGTCAGCATACTTTCAGCCCCAGCCGGCTCCGGGCCCAGCACGCGGCGGCTCTCCTCGTCCATGGCGTCCCCCCCGCCCGAGTCTACCATCCAAACCGAAGAGCTTGGGAAAGGCGGCGGGCCGCCAGCTCAGTGCAGGGGAACGGCAAAAATCATAGCCAAGCCCACTAGGGCGCGCACCGCACGGAGGCCCGCGCGGCGTGCCACGGCGCGCAGCGCGGGCCCCGCGTCCTGCTTCGCGCCGCGCCCGGGTCCCGCCCACCACGCGGCTACCCCCACGGTGGCCCCAAACGCCACGCCTATGGCTGCCAGTCCCAGCAGCACCGCCGACAGCCTCGACATCGCCTCCCGCTCGGCGGGGGATGGCGCGAAGCGCCGCGCGGCCCCTTCACCCGCCAGCGCCGCTGCCGCCAGCACCTCCCAGGGCCATCCCCTGGCTCGCAGCAGGGCCAGCCCCGCAAAGCCCAGGAGCCACGGCCCCTCCTCCACCAAGGACAGTGCCAGCAGCACTCCCGCTGCGGCATCCACCAGCGTGACTGACACTCAAAGTCCTCCCCCGCGCCTCTGGCCGCGCAGCGATGTGCTTCCAGTGTTCCCTGCGATGGCCATTTCATGGCTCCCGGGGGCTAGGACCGCCGCCGTCTACGCCGCCCGCGTGCGCCGAGGTGTCGGGACCGTCTTGCTGCGCCACAGCAGCCAGATGGGACTGGCAATGAAAATCGACGAGTAGGTGCCAAACAGCACCCCCAGCAGCATGGTCAGTGCAAAGTCGCGAATCGTCGATCCGCCAAACACCAGGATCGCCAGCAAGGCAAATATCACGGTGCTGGACGTATTGATAGACCGGACCAGCACCTGGTTGAGGCTTTTGTTCACCAGGTCCGCCAGCGCCTCTCCGCGCTTCTTCAGGTGCAGATTTTCGCGAATGCGGTCGAATATAATAATCGTGTCGCTGATAGCATACCCAAATACGGTCAGCACAGCCATCACAAAGTACTGCGTCAGGGGAATGTGGATGAGGGCCACAATGCCCACGGCAATAACGACAGTATGCACCAGCGAGATAATCGCCGCCATGGCAAACCGAAATTCAAACCGCAGCGCGATGTACAGGATGATGCCCACCACGGCAATCAGCACCGCCAGCAGTGCGGTCTGCTCGGTCTGCTGCCCAATCACCGACGACACCCGGCTGGTGCCAATGGCCGCAAAGGATCCCACGCGGGTTTTGAACGCGGCCAACAGCGCCGCGCGCGTGTGCTCGGCGATGGTGGGGGTGGTGATGAGCGCCTCCCGGTGGCCGGACCCCACAAACACGATGCTGCTGTTGCTGCTCAGGTGGAACTGGCTCAGGGGCCCCCGGAGCGCGGTGGAGCTGACCGAGTGCTGAAACCGGAGGTCCATCTGGGTTCCGCCGGTGAAGTCGATGCCGTAGTTCAGCCCGCGCACAAAAATCCCAAACAGCGCCACCAGCATCAGGATGGCCGACAGGGCAAACCAGGCGCGCCAGTGCTTCACAAACTCAAAATGAAATGGCATCCGGCTCCCCTCCCCTAGCCCACAAATACCGCGCGGACCTTGGCCCAGCCAGCGTCCGCCGCCAGCCGAATGAAGCTCCGCGTCAGCAAGACCGCCGTGAACAGCGAAATCACGTTGCCCACCATCAGCGTGACGGCAAAGCCCTTCACCTCGCCGGATCCCAGGAAAAACAGGATCGCGCCCGCCAAAAACGTGGTGGAGTGGGAGTCGATGATGGCGCGAAACGCGTGCCGCATGCCCACTTCCACCGATGCCCGCGGCGTTTTTCCCCCCACGATCTCTTCACGCACGCGCGAGAAAATAATGACGTTAGCATCTACGGCCATCCCGGCTGACAAAATCATGCCCGCCACCCCGGGCAGGGTGAGCGTGGCTCCAAGGAGCGCCAGAGCCCCCAGCAGCAAAAACACGTACACGCCGAGCGCAACGTCAGCCAGAAATCCCGCCAGCCGGTACCAAATTACCAGGAAGATTCCGATGAGCGCCAGCGCCAGCGCGGCTGCAATCTTGCTGTCCTGAATAGACTTCTGGCCCAGGGTGGCGCTGACGGTGCGCACGTCCAGCACCTTCAGCCGCACCGGCAGCGCGCCCGACATCAAAAGTTGGGCGGTGCGCTGCGCCGCCTGCAGGCTGGAAAACCCACCCGACAGCTGCGCGCGGCCGCTCGGGATCGGGCTATCGATAGTTGGCGCCTCGATCAGCTTGTTGTTCAGGTAAATCGGCAGCGGCTGGTGCAGGTACTTGACGCTGGCCGCCGCAAACGCCTTGGCGCCCCGCGGATTAAACGTCAGATTTATCACGATGCCGCTCGGATTGGTGGGGCTGGGCGGCACCGACGCCGCTTGCGCCGATGTCAGCTCGCTGCCGCTCACCAGCACATGGTGGCTGTGCGGCGTCTTGATTTGCAGCAGTGCCGTCTCTCCCAAATATTTGAGCGCCTGCTCTTGGTTTTTCACACCGGGGAGCTGGGCTTGAATGCGGTTCGGCCCCACCTGCTGCAGCACCGGGTCACTCACGCCCAGCTGGTTGGTGCGAAGCCGCATGGTGGTGAGCGTGCGCTGCATGCTGGTGGCGTTGACCGGCGCGCCCGGCGTCGGCTCCGCCTGAAACTCCGCGCTGACGCCGCCCACAAAGTCCAGGCCAAAGTGGAGCCGGTTGGTGACAGGATTGACGGAGCCAAAATAATAGCCGGCCGCTCCAATGAGCACGACCAGCGCAATTAGGATTAAGCCAGCGCGCCTCATAGCAAGCCCCCCCGCAAAATTCGTCCCATTATAGCCTAGCGACGCCGCCTGCCGTCAAACCCGAGCATCTGTCGCTGCGGCCAAGGCGTGGGCGCGCCCCCAAGAAAGCACCAGCGCCGCCACTTCGGCCGGCGTCAGGCTGTCGGTGTGAACGACCAAGTCGGCCGCCGCGCGGGCAGCCTGCAGCACCCGCAGCTCCTCCTGATGTTGCGCGCGGCCGCCCGAAAGCGGTCGGCGGCGCCGCAGCACGGCCCAGTCGGCGGTCAGATAAATTAGGCCGGCGCCCGGCCGCTGGCGAAACAGCGTGGGCACCACCGAATGCTCCTGCGCCACCGCGCGCGCGGGCAACCCGGCGGCCGCGAGCGCGTTCACCAGCGTTGTTTTTCCCGCGGCGCACGGCCCCACCACCACCAGCGCGCCGTCGGGCGCACTGGGTGCAAGCCGCGGCGCCGCCTTCACGATGGGATGCTCGCGCGGAGCCAGCGGAGCGGCGGCCGCTCATCTTCCACGAGGCCGAAGGCCATCACGCTCAAATCGTCGCCGGGGCGCCCCCGGTCCAGTGCCAGCGCGCGGTCCAGGACCGACTGCACCCAGGTGCCCAAGTGCACGACGTCCAGCGCGGCCAGCTCTTGGTCCAGCACGTCCCAGTCCAGCGACTTGCCCCACTGCCGCCCCGCATGTGCGATGCCATCCGAATAGGTAGCCACCACCAAGTCGGGCCCCAGGGGCAGTTCGGTAATCGCCGGCCGAGTCCGCCGGTAGGTGCCAATCACATCGGTGGCCCCATCGATGCGAAACACAACGCCCTCCTGCCGCACAACCACCGGGCAGGGAGAATTGCGCGCGATGACCGCGGTTTTCGTGTGCAGGTCCGCCGACAAAATCGCCAGCGTGGCCGTCACCCGGCCCTCGCGGGCGGTGTACAGCATATCCTGCACCGCCCGCGCCACGGCGCCGTCGCGGCTCCCGTCCGCCAAGAGGCTCACCGCCTTCATCGCGACCAGGCGCGAGATGCGCCGCGCCGCGGGCCCGGATCCTTGCCCGTCCGCCAAAATCAGGGACAGGCCGCCCAGAGGCCGCTCCACCAGCTCAATCGTGTCTCCGCTGTCGCCCAGGGCGCCCTTGGGCATTTTCGCCCACGCCACCTCCACGCGGCTGGGATTCATGGCTGCACCACCACCCGGACATCTCCTTCCCGGCGGGTCACCCGCGCCTCGTCCATGCGCTCTAAGATGGGCACGGCATACTTGCGGGTGGTGCCCAGCACGTCCCGCAGCGCCGCCGTGCCGAGCGGCCCCTCTCGCGCAATGGCATCCCGCACCCGCGCCACCGCCGACGCAAACGCGCTCGCACCCATCACCAGCTCGCCGTCCAGCCGCACCAAATCGCCGGACGCCACCATCCACTCCACCAAGTCCCGGGCTAGGTCCACCGGCGCCGGCACTTGGGCCAGCAGGGAATCGGTGTCCGCCGGCTCCACACCGCGCTGGCGTGCGAAATCCAGCACAGCGCCTCGCCACGCGGCCTGCTGGGCGTCCAGCTCCACGCGAAACCCCGAGGCGCGCACCACGTCCCCGTCTGCCGCCAAGCCCTCGACCCCGGCCAGCCACTGCCCAAACAGCCGCGCATCCCAATCCGGAAACGCCTGGCGCTGGCGGTCCCGCGGCCAGCCGGGGCGCAGCGGGTGCTCGCGATGGTAGGCGCTCACCACCTGGCGCACCTCCTCGGCCACGCGCCGCGCCGCCGCCGCCGCCCACACCCAGCGGGACCCGACCTGGATCAAATCGGAGCGCTCGGCCACGCGGCGCGCAAGCTCCTCCGCCGGCCATCCCAGAGACCGGGCCGCCTGGTCCAGTGCCTCCGGAGCACCGCGGCCCGCCAGCCGCTCCGCCAGCAGCGTCAGCGGGTCACCCGCCAGGGCTGCCTCGAGGCGCTCCACCAAGTGCGCCTCACGCCGCCGGTGGTGAGTTCCGGGCTCTCCCACCACCCCGCCGCCGATGGTCACAACCGGGCTGTAGGTGCGAATCAGGACGCGATCCGCGCGCTGCACCACCACCGGCGCCTCCCACCGCAGCTCCGCCCACGCCTCCCCACCCGGCTTAAGCTCATCCCGGTCCCAAAAGTACACGCGCGCCAGAGCCTCTGCGGTGCCCACGTAGGTGTGGACCCGCGCCCGATGCTTCAGCGGGGGCGCGCCCGGCAGCAGGGTCAGCCGCACCGCCGCCACCGTCACCGAATCCAGCTGTCCGGGATGGGTCAGCACCTGGCCCCGCGCCACGTCAGCGCGCTCCGCTCCCGACAGGTTGACCGCCACCCGCTGCCCGGCTCGCGCTTCCGCCACCGGGCGCCCGTGGGACTCCAGGCCGCGGACGCGGGCCCGGAAGCCACCCGGGGCCAACTCCACGGCCTCATCGGCGCGAATAGTGCCCCGCGTGATGGTGCCGGTGACCACCGTGCCAAACCCCCGCACGGAAAACACCCGGTCCAGGGGCAGGCGGAGCACGCCGGTGGCATCGCGCGGCTCCGCCCGCGCGGCCAGCCGATCGAGCTCGGCCAGCAGGGCCGGCACCCCTTGGCCGGTGGGGGCGCCCACCGGCAGCAGGGGAGCGCGCCGGAGGAAGCTGTCCTGCAGTGCGGCGCGGGTGTCGGCTTCCACCAGCTCGAGCCAATCGGGCTCGACCAGGTCGGCCTTCGTCAGAGCCACCAGCCCGCGGGACACCCCCAGAAAGTCCAAAATGGCGAGGTGCTCTACGGTCTGCGGCATGACGCCTTCCGTCGCCGCTACCACCAACAACACCGCATCCATGCCGTGGACGCCGGCCGCCATATTGCGGATAAATCGCTCGTGGCCGGGCACGTCGACAAACGCAGCCGGGCGGCCCGACGGCAGCGTCAGCGGCGCGAAGCCCAAATCGATGGAAATGCCGCGGCGCTTTTCCTCCGGCAGCCGGTCAGTGTCGCGCCCGGTGAGCGCCCGCACCAGCGTGGTTTTGCCGTGGTCGATGTGCCCCGCCGTGCCAAACACCACTGGAGGCGGCAGCACATGCGGGGCCGCGGCGAGTCCCCTGGCATTAGCCTTCCCGGAAATGGCGCACCACCCCTTCTGCCGCCAGCCGCTCGCGAACCGCCAGCAGCGCCGTGTACGTCGGCAGCACATAAAGGCGCCGGCCCACCGCTGTCGCCTCATCCCCAGGCCCCACGGCTGCGCTCAGGGCCGCTGCGGGCGGGCCGGGCACCACCTCCACGCCGTTGGAGGGGATCCCGGCATACTTCAAGCGCACGGCCAGATCGCGCCCTCGCGTCCCACCCACCCAGATGCGGCCGACGCCGGCGCGGGCCACCAGCCGCTCAAACTCAACGTCCCAAAGCCATGATACGTCGCGGCCGTCGGCGTAGCGGTCGTTGATCAGCATCACTAAGTCCTTGGGGCGGGGATCTTCGGCCACCGTCTCCAGCACCTCATTGAAGCCCGCCGGGTTTTTCACCAGTGCCAGCCGAACCTCTGCGCCGCGCCAGCTGAGCGCCTCCATGCGGCCAAACGACGCGCCTGCCTGCGACAGGCCTGCGGCGACGGCCGCCGGCGCCACCCCCAGGGCCAGCGCCGCTGCGGCCGCCAGCGCGGCGTTGTAGGCATTGTACGTGCCCGGCAGCCCAAACGGCACGGTGAAGCGCTCGCCCCGCCAGTCCAGGGCCAGCTCTTGCCCCTCCGCCCGGCGGCCGACGGAAACCGCCAGATCCAGCGGCGGGCGCGCCAAGCCGCAGGTCAGGCAGCGGTACGCGCCCAGGTGGGCGTACTGGCGGGCGTCATACGTGAGGGCGGCGCCGCAGGAGGGGCAGCGCCGCGCATCGGCGCCGCCGTCCCCCACTGTGGGCCGGCCCTCTCCCGCAAGTCCGTAAAACACCGCACTCCTCACATCGCCGGCCAGGGCCGCGACGTTGGGGTCGTCCGCATTCAACACGGCAACCCCTTGGGTCGGCAAGCTCTTAAGCCCCCGCCGCACGTGCGCCACGGTTGTGGACAGCTCGCCGTAGCGGTCCAGCTGGTCTCGAAAAAAATTGGACACCACCATGACCTTCGGCTGCAGCGAGGGCGCCACGTTCGGCACGGTCGCCTCGTCCGTCTCCAGCACCGCCACGTCCGCCGGCCCCGCTGTCGCCAGCGCCGTGGCCAAGCCACTGGCCAAGTTGGCTCCACTTTGATTCCGCACCACGCCCCAGCCCGCCGCCGCCAGCACCTCGTGCAGCAGGTGGGCGCTGGTGGTTTTGCCGTTGGTGCCGGTCACCACCACCACGCCGCGGGGCATGCCCGCGGCCAGCGCGCTCAGCAGGCCGGGCGCCAGCCAAAGGCCCAGGCGGCCAGGCAGCGTCCCGCCGCCGCGAGACAGCCGCCGCAGCACCGCCGCCGCCAGGCGCACGACCTGGCGCGCGGTCCACACTTGCACTCTCTTGAGGACCGTCATGCGGCCAGTGTACCGGATGCGCCGCGCCGCCGTGGCCGACGGCAGGGCCGGGCCCGCTGTAAGCGAGCCCGGCCCTGCCATCCGCGGTCCTACACCGAGGGCGACGTCACCGTCCACCGCCACGGCTCGGAGCCGCCGTTGACGGGGGAGTGGTACTTCGACACCCCATGCAAGCCATTCTTGATAATCCGGTACGGGGCCGGGCTCCCAACGCCCACATACTCCGGCATCATCAGGACCGGCAGGTGGATTGCGGCGTACTCCTCGTACGCGTTCAGCCGCTGCTGGGCCTGCGCTGCGGTGCCGGGCGCGTACACAGCGGTGGCCAGGTGATCCATGGTTTTGCTGGAGTAGCCGCCGAAGTTGTTGGTGGCGCCCGTGAGGTACAGGCTGGTGCTGGGATAGCCTTCGCCCTCGTACCAGCCAGCGCCCCACCAGGCCAAATCCCACTTGCCGGTGTTGGCCGGGTTGGTGATGAGGTTGATAAGCTGCGAGAACGGCTGCTGCTGCAGCGTGACGTCAATGCCCTCTTTCGCCCAGCTCTGCTTCAGGTACTGGACGATGTTGGTGTCCGTGGTGGAGCCCGACATCACCAGGAAGGTGAACTTCAGGGTGACGCCGTTGCGGGTCATCACGCCACTGCTGTTGGGCTTCCACCCGTGCTGCTCCAATAACTTCTTGCCTGCCGCAGGATTGTACGGGTAGCAGTGCACGTTTTTGTCGTAGTACGGATTGGTGGGCTTCTGCGCCACCACCGTGCAGCTCGGGGTCGCAAACCCGTGGTACAGATCCTTGGCAATCAGAGGTTGATTGATGCCCATCTGCATCGCCTGGCGGAAGTACAGCTTGTTGAACAGCCCGCCAATCACCGGTGCGTTGCTGTGGAAGTTGGGCTGCAGCAAGTTGTAGCTGATGACGTAGCCCGCGTTGGCGGCGCGATAGCCCTTTAGGCTCTTGGCATCCGCCGTGTAAGCGGACGGCAGCGCCGCCTCCGCCAACAGCCCGCTCTTCAGGCCCACATACACCCGCACGGACGACGTCTCATACTGGTACACCAGCGTCTTGATGGCAGGCTTGTGCCCGTCATATTTGGGGTTGGCAGTCATGACCCAGTAGTTGTCATTGACAAACTTGCTGACCCCGTAAGGCCCGTCCACCACGCGGAACTGAGGCGCCAAGGGCTTGCGGCCCACCTTCAGCAGCCACTTCAGCTCCTTGGTCATGTCGGCAGGGTTGACCAGGTTCGGATTCGAGGGGTCGGGGTAGTGATTCCAGATTTTCACCGGCACCGGGGTGGGGTAATTCAGCACATTGAGCTCCACCCACACGGGGTTGGACGGCTTCGTGATGGTCACCACCAGCGTGCTGGCGTTCTTGGCCACTACCGACTGGATGCGGTCAAAGCTGGTACCTCCTACGCTGCTGTTTTCCCACGGCGCCGATGAAACGCTGGACGCCTTGTAGATTTGCCACGTGAAGGCGCTGTCGTACGCCGTCACCGGCGTGCCGTTGGACCAATGCCACTTGGGATTAAATTTTATCGTAAAGACGGTGTCGTGCTTGCTGGGCGTGATGCTGGACGCAATGGACCGACTGTAGTTGATGGTGTCGTTTTTGGAAATGTGAAACAGGCCCTTCCACATCAGGCCGCTCACGTCGTTGGATGTGGAGTTGAACGACACCGGGTCCACCGGAAACCACCATGTGGGCTCCGTGGCGACACCCCCCACCAGCGTGACGCTTTTCACGGTAGCGGCGGTTGGGGTGGGGGAGCTTCCGCAGCCCGCCAGCACCAATCCCACCGACCCGATCGCCAACATGCCCCACCTGACCCACCGAGAACCCAATTTCGCGCGCACGCCTTCACCTCCGTTGCGGTCCGCGGCCGCTCGCCGCGGCCGTAAAAACCAATGTAACTCCAGGTGCCCAAATCCGTACGGCAAAGCCCCCTCTTCTCAGGAGAGGGAAAATACCACATTCAGAGTCGGATCGTCCTGCCGGTAACGAGGCGGGGTAGGACGGGCGGCCTCCACGGCGCACCCCCGCTAAGCATAGCACGCGTCCAGAATTTTTGAAACGGCCCGCGGATAAAAATTCGGGGGCAGGAATCAATATTGTGTCGGAGTTTCGCTTACGGCTGCCAGACGGGGGCCCGCTTCGCCAGGAACGCCGCCATGCCCTCCTGGGCATCGGGCATGGCCCGCTGCTCCACCATCACCCGGCTGGCGTAGGCGAGCGCTTCGCCCGCCGGCCGGTCCAGCTGGGCGTAAAAGTGCCGCTTGCCGTGGGCCAGCACATGCCGGCTGAAGCGCGCGATCCGTCGTGCCAGCTCCAGCGTTTCCTCCGCCAGGGTGTCCGGGTCCACCACGCGGTTCACTAAGCCCGCCTCCCGCGCCTCCTCCGCATTCACGGGGTCACCCGTAAACAGCATGGCCGCCGCCGCCTTGACCCCGACGTTGCGCGACAGCGCCGTGCCGGGACTCACACAGAAATAGCCGATGTGCACGCCCGGGGTGGCAAACTGGGCGGACCGCGCCGCCACCGCGAGATCGCACGTGGCCACGAGCTGGCAGCCCGCCGCCGTGGCCAGCCCCGCCACCTCCGCCACTACCACCTGCGGCGCCTCCCGAATGGCCGCCATCGCGCCCTCGCACTCCTGAAACACGGCGGCCACCTCCGCCTCCGTGCCGTGCAAAATTTCCCGAAGGTCGTGGCCGGCGCTGAACACCGGGCCGGCCGCCCGGACAATCACCACACGGGCGTCACTCGCGGCCACCGCGGCCAGCGCCTCCGCCAGCGCGCGGAGCATGGCTGCCGACAGCGCGTTGCGCTTGGCGGCGTGGTTCAGAGTCAGGCGCACGATGTGCTCCTGGGCAAACTGGTCATCGCGGAGCACCAGGGAGTCCGACCATCCATCGGGCATGTGACCGCCTTCTTTCTGATTGTGTTGTCCCCTGGGGGCGCACTCCGCGAAAGAAGTTCGGGCGCCCCCGAGCGCGCTGCCGCGCTAGCCCCATCATAGAGCCCCGCGCAAACCTGTGCCACCAGTGCGACGGCGCACGGTCAGCAGGATCGCCGCCGGTGCCTTGACAGGCGACCCGGCCCTCGGCGCGCTCGATTCATTCCAACGAGGCCCCTTCGGCGGGCCGCGCCCCCAACCGCATGAGGCCGCGGGCCGCATGAGCTTCTTGTTTTTGCTGCATGGCGTTTTCGCGGCCGTGCCGCCTGGAAAGCCTCGGCAGCAAGCCCCGCCCGCGGCCACACCTTGGTGCACATGCACGCGCGACCCCATTGCACGCCGTCGCACTGGGCGCTATAATTGCGAGGACATCGGGGAGTAGCGCAGCTTGGTAGCGCGCCTGCTTCGGGAGCAGGAGGTCGCAGGTTCGAATCCTGTCTCTCCGACCATATGCAGCGGACCGCCTCCTGGGCTGTCCGCTTTTGTACCGGGCATGTGCAAGCGCATGGGCCGCTCAGGGCATCTTGGTGCCATGAGCAAGCGCCGAAAACCACCGCTGGTGCCTGATGCGCGCGAGGCTTTGGATGCGCTGTCCGTGCGGGTGCGCGGGCCCGCTCCGGCCGCCCCCAGCCCTGCGCGCTATGGCCCGGCCGTGCAGAAATTTCATGCGGTCCTCCGTTCCCTCATCCAGAGGGAGGCCGACGAGCATCGCCCGGCGGATTAGCGGGCGGCATCAGGTCGTCGAGGCTCTCCACCATGCGCCCCGCTAGGGCCGGGAGCCGCCGAATGGCGGCGAGCACGCCCGCCGCATAGGCGCTCCGGTCATGCACGTCGTGGCGGATGGTGAGCACTTGGCCCGCCGCCCCAAACATCACCGTCTGGTGGGCCACCAGGCCCGGCAGCCGCACGCTGTGCACCGGGATGGAGTCTGGGTCGCGGCGCGTGGCCGTGGCCAGCAAGCTGGCCATGCGCAGGGCCGTCCCCGACGGCCGGTCTCGCTTGGCCGCATGGTGAGCTTCCACCACCTCGGCATCCGGAAAAAATTTGGCCGCCTCCATCGCCATCCGCTCGGAGAGCCACGCGCCCACCGAAAAATTCGCAATCAGGGCGGCGGCCACCCCTTGGCGCTCTGTGCGCCGCGCCAGTTCCTCGCGCTGGATTCGCGAAAATCCGGTGGTGCCCACCACGATGGACCATCCGCGATCCACCGCGTCCAGCAGGCGGGGATAGGCCGATTCGGGATCTGTAAAATCCACCAGCACGGTCGGATACTGGGTGGCCGCGTCCCCCACGGTGGCCATCACCGTCAGGTCCACCGCCTCTTCACCCCACAGCGCACCCAAGTGCTGGCCCACGTGCGTCTTGGCCAGCGCGGCCACCAGCAACAGGTCGTCCGCTGCCAGGATCGCCCGCCCCACCGCACTGCCGGTACGGCCGGTGGCACCCGCCAATGCCACGCGAATAGGCTCGGCCATCGCCGTCAGGACTCCAGCCGGGTGGCGGCATCGCTGCGCAGCAGCTGGCTGCCAATGACGAGGCGCATGATTTCCGAGGTGCCTTCATAAATCTCGGTCACTTTCGCGTCCCGCAGGAGCCGCTCGACCTGGTACTCCCGCATGTAGCCGTAGCCGCCATGCACCTGAATCGCCGCCAGGCAGTGGCGCACCGCCGCCTCCGAGCAAAACAGCTTGGCCATCGCGGCCGCCATCCGCCCGCGCTGGGCATCCTCCCGCACGCGGGCCGCGTCGTATGTCAACAGGCGCCCGGCGTGGAGGTCGGTGGCCATATCGGCCAGCTTGAACTGCACCGCCTCGAACCGTCCAATCGGCTGCCCAAATTGCTTGCGGGTGCGCGCGTAGGTCAGCGACAGATCCAGAGCGCGGCCCAGCATGCCCAGTGCCTGCGCCGCAATGCCAATACGGCCTCCCTCCAGCAGGCGGAGCGCCATCTCATAGCCGGCGCCTTCCGCACCCAAGCGGTCGGCCGTGGGGACCGCCACCCCGTCCAGCAGAATAGCGCCGGTCCGTGCCGCGTGCAGGCCCATCTTTTCCTCAGCTCGCCCGAAGCTCAAGCCCGGCGCCGCCTTGTCCACAACAAACGCGGTAATCCCCTCACGCCCGGCGGTGCCCGGGACGCGGGCAAACACCAGGTACCGGTCGGCCTCGCCCGCCCCAGTAATGAAAACTTTGCCGCCCCGCAGCCGATAGCCGCCCTCCACGCGCTCCGCGACCGTGGACAGTGCGGCCGCATTGGACCCGGCATCCGGCTCCGTCAGCGCAAACGCCCCGATTTGGCGTCCGGCAATGAGGTCCGGCAGCCACCGGTGCTTTTGCTCTTCGGTGCCGTATCGATAAATCGCCTCCAAATGCAGAGAGTTGTGCACTTCGTACACCACCGCCGTTGCGGGATCTCCGTAGGCGACGGCCTCCACCACCAGCGTCTGAGCCAAGTAGGTGGTGCCGCCGCCACCGTCAGAGGTGGGCACCGTCATGCCGAGATAGCCGTGTTCCCCCAGTGCCGCCAGGTTGGCGCGCGGGTACACCCGATCGCGGTCGTTTTGATCACTCTCCGGAGCAATGGCGGCCGCCACCAGCTGGCGGACGGCATGGGCAATCCCCTGCTCGTCCTCAGTGAATTCCATCGGCCACGCCTCCTGCGCCGCGCAGCACCTGGTCGGCCAGTCCGCCGGCATCGCGCGTCCCGGCGGCCACGGCGGTCAGGGCCTCGGCCCAGCGGGGATCCTGCCGCGCGGCCGCCAGGCGCCGCGCCACCGCATCCCACACCGCCTGGCGCACCAGCGTCTCCACCTGGTAGGTGCGGCGATCGGCGCGCCGCCCGGTTTCGTCCAGGAAGGCCCGGTGGCGGTTGAGCTCGGCCAGCACTTGATCCAAGCCGCGCCGCTCCGCCGCCACGGTCGTGAGGATCGGCGGCACCCACGGTGGCGCCTCGGCCGCCAGGCGCAGCATGGCGCGCAGCTCCCGCACGCTTGCGTCAGCCCCGGGACGGTCCGCCTTGTTCACCACGAACACATCGGCAATTTCCAAAATCCCGGCCTTGATGGCCTGTATGTCGTCGCCCAGTCCAGGAGCCAGCACCACCATGACCGATTCGGCCAGCGCCATGACTTCAATCTCACTCTGGCCGGCCCCCACTGTCTCGATGAGGACCCAGTCAAAGCCAGCCGCGTCCATCACCGTGAGCGACGCGGCGGTGGCGCGCGACAGTCCGCCAGTCTGGCCGCGGCTGGCCAGGCTCCGCATGAACACCCCCGGATCCATCGTGGCATCTTGCATCCGGATGCGGTCACCCAAAATCGCACCCCCGGAAAACGGGCTGGACGGATCCACCGCCACGATGCCGGCGGTTTGGCCCACGGCCCTCGCCGCCAGCGCCAGGCCATCCACCAGGGTGGACTTGCCCACCCCCGGCGCGCCCGTGACGCCGACGACGTGGGCATGCCCCGCATGGGGCAGCAGTGCCTGCAGCAGCACCTCCGCCTCCGGGCCACCCCGCTCCACCACCGTGAGCGCCCGCGACACGGCCCGCCGCTGGCGGGCCAGCACGCCGTCGACTAAGCTGGGCGCCGCAGTCATGAGGCGGCCACCCGCTCTTGGATATACCGCACGATGTCGCGCGTGTCGGTGCCCGGGCCAAACACCCGCGCCACACCGGCCGCCAGCATGCCCTCCACATCCTGCTCCGGCACGATGCCCCCCAGGAGCAGCAGCACATCGCCCTGCCCATTCTGCTTCAAGAGCCCGGCAATCTTCGGCACCAGCGTGGGGTGCGCTCCCGATAGGATGGACAGCGCCACCACCTGCACATCCTCCTGCAGCGCCGCCTCGGCCACCTGCTCCGGTGTCTGGTGCAGTCCGGTATACACCACCTCCATGCCGGCATCGCGGAGCGCCCGCGCAATCACCTTAGCGCCCCGGTCATGCCCATCCAAGCCAGGCTTGGCCACCAACACACGAATCACACCGATGCCCCCCATCCCCCGCTTGTGTGTGAGTCTTAGGGCATCATACCGCGCC
>JAJZWV010000023.1 GCA_021846505.1 Bacillota bacterium | reverse complement strand
AGAAACGCTTTGGCCGATCCGTGGGGCTTCGGGCGCCGAAGCAGTTCTTGATGATCCTGACCCGCAAGGCTGAAAGGGCTGGCGGGCAGGTCATCGCGCTCCGCACGCGGACCACCGCCCTGTCCCAGCGGTGCCTGCGTGGCGACAAGCACCCCCAGCGCCTCGCGGAGCGCGTGCATGCGTGTCCGCGCGGCGCCACACCATGCAGCGGGATCTGTTCAGCGCCCATCTGGCGCGCTCTGTGGAAGAGGATGCCTTCCCAATCGCTGCGGCGCGTGCGTCGTGGCCCGGTGCGGAACCCGCTGCGGACGGCTTGGGAGCGGGCCACGACAAACCGCCCTGCGCGTGGGCGGCCGAGGGTCGCCCGAGCAAGGCAGCCTGCCCGAGCCTCACGCAGCGGATGGTGTACCCCCTGCGCAAGCGGGAGCGAGAGCCGCTGAGCGTGTGACGGTATAGGATGTTAGAACCCATGGATTTATCCGTGGGAGTGGTTCAGAGTGCTGTGGCCTCTTCGCCTTAGGAGAAGCGTGCCGTCAGCGGGGGCCGGCGGCCGCCTTGATCACGTCAATGCTGGCCGCCGTGTTGAGGGATGCGGCCGCCGCAGTGTGGCGCGGGGGCTCCTCGCCGCGCACCACGCGCTGAATGTGTGCAATCTGGGCGGTGAACGAGGGCGTGCCGTCGCCGGCGCGCACCCAAGTCACGCGGTCGCCTTGGTGGAGTGCCATCCAATCCCGATCTCCGGGATGGAACGGATTGGACACCGTGATGGCGCCGGCGCTCCCGACAATCCGCGTAAAGGTGTCGGGCCCGGCGGCTAAGCTGCAGCTCAGCAGCAGGCGGCCCGCGGCAAACTGCACCGCGCCGGCCAGCGAGGCGTCCACCCCCGAGGCGTCCCACTCGGCCAGCACGGCGGCGCGCTGGGCCGGGCCGCCAAACAGCTGCGCCGCCAGGTGCACCGGGTAGCAGCCCACGTCATACAGCGCCCCACCGCCCAGCTCGGGGCGGAGGCGGATGTTGTCGCGGGAGCGCAGGCGAAAGGAAAAGCGGGAGGCGACATCAAGGATCGGGCCAATCTCGCCGCCGCCCACCCACGCTTGAATTTGGGCAAAGTGCGGCCGAAACGCAAAGACAAACGCCTCCCACAGCGGCACCCCCAGGCGCTGGGAGGCAGTGGCCATCGCCGCCACTTCTCCGTGGCTGAGGCCCAAGGGCTTTTCGCACAGGACCGGCTTGCCGGCTTCCAGCGCGCGAATCACCCAGGACTGGTGCAGACTGTTGGGCAGCGGCACGTATACGGCATCTATGGATGGGTCGTCCAACAGCGCCTCGTAGCCAGCCACGGCCCGCTCAATTCCGTGCTGCTGCGCATAGGCGCGAGTGCGGTCGGCATCGCGGCCCGCCACGGCCGCCGCTTGCCCGCCGGCCGCTCGGAGCCCAGGGAGAAACGCCGCCTGGGCAATGTTGGCGGTCCCCAGAATACCCCATCGCAGTGCGTCCGCCATGCGGGTGCCCGCCTCCTTCAGCCGGTTGCCTTGCTATATGTTGTACCGCCTACTCGCCAACTGCGGCAAGAGGCCACACGTGGACACACGGCTTCCTGTGGAGCGCCACTCGCTTGGTGTGGGCCTAGGAACACTCAGGGATCTCGGCAGGGGATCGTCAGTGTGTGGCGACGCTGGATGCAAGCTGGCCCCGCGTATGAAAGCGCGCAATATCGTCGAGGGGGAATGGGTGAATGAGCCAAGTTGCCGCGGAAGCAAACCGCCCCAAAGTTCCGCCTCTCCGTCCATGCGCGAGGTATTACATCCACGCTTGACCCTGCTGCTGGTGGTGAGTGCCGTGCGCCAAGTCGCCGGCTTTATGCTGCTGCCCTTTTTGGCCACTTACTTTCAATCCGCCGGTCAGCGGGGTGTTGGTGGGCTTGCAGTATCTGTCTGGGTGGCTCATGGGTGTGGTGGGCGGGTATCTGGCGGATCGGCTGGGACTGCTGCGCGCCTATTCCGTCGGCGGGGTGCTGATGGCCTTCGCCCTGGCGGCGGTGGGCTTGGTGCACGGCCTCGTGTGGGTGGCGGTGATCCTGGTGACCGTCGGGGCGCTTCGGCCCGTGGGCGGCAACGCCATCGATGCCCTGGCGAATCGAAGTGCCAAGCCGGAGCACCGCGGCGCGGTGGAAAACTATTTGTACTGGACCGCCCAGGCGGGCATCATGGGGGCCTGCTGGTGGCGGCCGAGCTGCTGGCGGCTGGCCACTCCGCCACGGTGCGGATTGTGGTGGCCGGGATGTTTTTGGCGCTGGTGGTGCCCATTTACATCGTGTTTCGGCGCGAAGAGTCCGGGCCGCCTAAAGGCCCAGCGGCCCACCAAGGGTTTGGCGCGGCAATGGCCGTGCTGGCGGCGGATCGCGCGCTGCTGCTGGCCGCCGTCACCATGCTCCCCACTATCTTTGTGGCGGCCCAGGTGGATGCGACGGTCCCTCTGGAGCTCACCCAGCATTTTGCCAACGGCGCCAAGTTGCTGGGGCCGCCGCTGGCCATTGACACCGTGATGGTGCTAGGGCTCCAGCCTATCGCCGGCAAGTATCTAGGCGGTTTGGCCCAACGTCCGTGTTTTTGCTGGGGACCATCGTGATCGCGGTGGGGCTGGCCGTCGGAGGGCTGGGCGACTCCATCGGGGCGTGGATCGCCGCGATGGTGCTGTACGGCTTTGGCGAAGTGCAGTTCATGACGCAGCTGAACCAGCTCCTGGGGAAGCTGCCGCGGCCGGGGCGAGAGGCGATGTACTTCAGCGTGGTGGGGATGGCGCAGTCCGGCGGCTTCTTTCTGGCCACTGGCACCGGGCCGGCGTGCTGGTGAGTGCGCCCGATGTCCTGGGGGTCGGCTTGGTCGCGGGGGCGCGGGCGTTTGCGGCGGGCACCCGGGCGCTGCCGCAGCGCGAGCTGGCCGCGGCGGAGGGGCAGGTGTGGGCGCCGGGATTTGCCGAGGCAGCGGCGCCGAGCGCGGAGGTGGGGGCGGGCCCTATGTTCGAAGGGGCCAGCGCGAGGTTCCTTATTGCCCGCCTGTCGGAAACGGCCATCTTCCGGGTTTCGGTGAAGACCGCCCCGCTAATGTTTCTGGAGGCGCCGGCTGTGCCCGCTCGGGACCGCGTGTGGAGCTGCGGATCGTCCGCGGCCGTCGAGGCGGGGGCGATGCTGGTGGAAGCGGGTGCGGCGGACCGAGCCGTGTACCTGTTGGAGGACGGCGAATTGGACGTGGTGGTGGCGGCCGATGGCCAGGAGCCGTGGCTGACGCAGATGGCGGCCGGCGCCGTGTTTGGGGAGCAGGCGCTTTTGGATGGCCTGCCGCGCTCGGCGTCGATTCGCGCCGCCAAGCCTTGCCGGGGGCGGTCGCTCAGCTGGGAAAGCTTCCAGCGCCTCTCCGCGGCGGAGCCGAATCTGGCGCCGGCCGGGCTGCTGGATTTGGCGCGCGTCGTGTCCGAGCGCCTGCGGCGCACGACCGAAGCGATGAGCTACCTGCGGTCGGCGCAGCCTCACGCTAGGAAGCGGCGTGCTGAGGGCCGCCGCCGCCGGTGATGCTGGCAGGATATTGGGTCCTTGGTGGCGAACGTCGCCCCTCAGTAAGTCGGGGGGTTCAAGCGCCCGGTCCATGAGAGCTTCAACGAGCGCTAAAGCGAGGAGGAGTCCCGCTGTGAGCCAAGCGGCCGCAAATGCCGAGCGACCGATGGCCCCCCGCATTCGCGAGGTATTAAATCCCCGCTTGACCCTGCTGCTGGTGGTGGATGGGCTGCGCCAAGTGGCGGGCTACATGCTGACGCCCTTTTTGGCCATCTACTTTCACGTGGTGCTGGGATTCTCCCTGCCCATCAGCGGGGTGCTGGTGGGACTGCCATTTCTCTCCGGGTGGCTTTTGGGCGTGGTGGGGGGCTATGCGGCGGACCGGCTCGGCTTGGTCCGATCCTACGCGGCCAGCGGCCTGTTGACAGCCCTGCTGCTGGTGGCCCTGGCATTGGCGCACCCCCTTTGGGCGGTCGCGGTGATTTTGGTCGCCTACGGCGCCATTCGGCCGGTGGGCCGCAATACCGTCGACGCGCTGGCCAACCGCAGTGTGAAGCCGGAGTACCGCGGCCAGGTGCAGAACTATCTTGATTGGATCGGCAACGCGGGTGTCATGGTGGGCCTCTTGGTGGCGGCGGAGCTGTTGGCCGCTGGGCACTCGCCCACGGCGCTGTTTGTGGTGGCCGGGCTGACGGCCGCGCTGGTGGTCCCGATTGCCGCCGTGTTTGGGCGGGAGAATGGCGGCGCGCCGGATGAGTCCAAAGGCCCCGCGCCCGGGTTTGGTGCGGCCCTGAGCACGCTGGCGCGCGACCGCGCGCTGCTGCTGGCCGCCGTCAGCATGCTGTCCGCGATTTTGGTGGAGTCGCAGCTCAATGCCACCCTGCCGCTGGATCTGACTCGGAATTTCTCGAATGGCTCCCAGCTGCTGGGCCCCCTTTTGGCGATTGACACCGTGATGGTGCTCGCGTTTCAGCCGATGGTCGGCAAATATCTGGCGCGCTTTCAGCCCGCGCAGGTGTATTTCGTGGGGGCCGTGCTGGCGGCCGGCGGGCTCGCGGTGGGAGGGTTTGCGGACTCGGTCGGGGTCTGGATTGTGGCCTTGGTGCTGTACGGCCTGGGCGAAATTTTGTGGGCGGCCCAGCTGAACCAGCTCCTGGGGGAGCTGCCGCTGCCCGGGCGCGAGGCGCCGTACTTCAGCGTCGTGGGGATGGCGCAGTACAGTGCCATGTTTCTTGGCACCTCGGTAGGTCCCACGCTGCTGCGCAGTGCGCCGAGTGTGCTGTGGCTGGGGATGATTGCCGTGGCGGCGGTGGGCGCGTGGGCGTTTCGGGAGGGGGCGGGGGCGCTGGCCCGGCGCCAGCTGGCCGCGGCGGAAGTGCAGGTGCGCGCCCCCGGCTTTGCGGCGGCGCCAGCGCCGGCGGCCGAGGTGGCGGCGGTGCCCATGTTCCAGGGGGGTGGGGCGATTCTCCCCATCGCCCGGGTGTCGGAGACGGCCATCTTCGGGGTGCCGGTCAACACCACCCCAATTGTCTTTCTGGAGTCGCTGGACGCGTCGGGGTGGGATCGGGTGTGGAGCTACGGATCCTCCGCCGTGGTTGAGGCAGGAGCGATGCTGGTGGAGGCCGGGGCCGCGGACCGGACCGTGTACCTGCTGGAGGACGGCGAGCTGGACGTGGTGGGGGCGAATGCCGAGGGCGAGGAGCAGCGGCTGACCCAGATGAGGCCCGGCTCGGTGTTTGGCGAGCAGGCCTTCTTGGATGGCCTGCCGCGGTCCGCGTCAATTCGGGCGGCAGAGCCATGCCGGGTGCGGTCACTCAGCTGGGAAGGCTTCCAGCGCTTGAGCGCGGCGGAGCCGGGCCTGGCGCAGATTGTGCTGCTGGACTTGGCGCGCGTCGTGTCGGAGCGCCTGCGGCGCACGACCGAGGCCATGAGCCAGCTGCGGTCGGCGTAGCCGAAAAGCCAACAAGGGGGCGGCCGGTGAACCTGGAGTACGAGCGGCGTGTGCGGGCCCTGGCGATGGACTGGCTCGACCGCATGGACCCTTCTCACGGGCGGGCATTCCGGCGCGAGGAGTTTCGCGGGCTGGCGGTGGATGGGGAGCCCATTGCGCTCATGAACGAGCAGGGCGGCATCATGAAGCCGCGGCAGCTCGACGCGGCGCTGTCCATCCGCACCACCTATACGCCGCCGGGGAAGACGCCGCCGTACGAAGACGCGCTGGGCCCCGAAGGCCTGCAGCGCTACATGTACCGCGGGACGGACCCGTCCGCCCCGCCCAATCGGGCGGTTCGCCGGGCCCAGGAAGCGGGCCTGCAGATGATTTGGTTTCTCGGAGTGGCGCCGGCCCTGTATCTGCCCATCTATCCGGTGTGGGTCGTGGGGGAGGAGCCGCGCCAGCTCCGGTTTGTGCTGGCGCTGGAGGGGCAGCTTCTGGTGCCGGTGGGCCAGGAGCTTTCGGGGGACCAGCGGGACTGGGTGGAGCGGGTGACGCGCGCGCGCCTGCATCAGGCGCGCTTTCGGGCTCAGGTGCTGCACGCGTATCACTACCGGTGCGCCATGTGCCGGCTGGCGGTGCCCACCCTCTTGGACGCCGCGCACATTTTGCCGGACGCCCACCCGCGCGGCTTGCCGGTGGTTCCGAACGGCTTGTCGCTGTGCAAGATTCACCATGCGGCGTACGACCAAAATTTGGTGGGCGTCCGCCCCGACCTGGTCGTGGCTGTGCGCCCCGACATTGCCGCCATTCGCGATGGCCCTATGCTGGAGCATGGGCTGAAAGACCTGCACGGGTCCCCCTTGACGGTGCCCCCCGAGCGCGCGCTGGCGCCGGACCGGGAGCGGCTGGCCGAGCGCTGGACCGAATTTCTGTCCACGGGCTCTTAGCGGCCGGCCGGCGAAAAACCTGCGTAAGTTGGACCGGGCGGCGCAGGTCCGGCATCATGAGCCACGGCACCCGCGGCGGGTGAGCGGCGGGCGGGTCGCCAAGGGGTGGCAGTGTGGCACGCGTGCAATTTTTGCTGCCGTCGGTTACGGCCAGCGGCGGCGTCTTTTCGGTCCTGCGGCATGCCGCCGGGCTCACGCAGGCGGGGTATGATGTGGCGCTGGTCAGCATGACCCCACCCGATCCAGGCGTAGGCGACGTGCTGCCGGGCGTGGTGCGAACGCTTCCGGTGGCGCAGCTTGACCCGGAGGGCCTTCCCGCGGCCGACGTGCAGGTGGCCACGCACTTCACCACCGTGCCCGTGGTGGCGCAGGCGCGGGCCCAGCTCAAGGTGCACTTCATGCAGCACATGGAGGAAATTTTCGCGGTGGATGAGCCCGATCCCGCCTCGTTTGCGGAGGCGGCGCGCTACTGCTACCGCCTGCCGCTGTATCGGCTGGCGAACTCGCGCTGGGTGCAGGCGCAGTATGAGCGCCTGTACGGATCGCGGCCCATGCTGGTGCACAACGGCGTGGACGCCCCGGACGAGGGCCCACTGCCGGCGTGGGCGGACGGCCCGCCGGTGGTCATTAGCTTTGCTCACACGTTTTTGTGGAAAGGCACCGCCGAGGCGTACCGGACCATGGAGCTGGTGCGGGCGGCGGTCCCCGACCTGGACGTGCAGTGGCACGTGTTCGGTACGGCGGCGCGGGTGCCCGAGCAGCCTTGGATCCACCGCCTGGGCACCGTGCCCCACGACCGGCTCCGCCAGGCGTATCAGCGGGCGCAGGTGATGCTGGCGGTCTCCTGGGCGGAAAGTTTTCATCTGCCCGTGTTGGAGGCGATGGCGGCTGGGACCGCCGTGGTGACGCAGCCCATCGGGACCGAAGAATTTGCGCGCGGAGGGGACACCGCCTGGGTGGTGCCGCCGCGAGATGTGGATGCCGCCGCGCGCGCCGTAGTGCAGGTGCTGGCTGGCGGCGCCGCCGCGTCACACGATCTCCGCCTGCGGGCGCGCGCGGAGGCGGCCCGCCACACCTGGGAGCGGGCCACCGCGCAGATGAGGCAGGCGCTGGTACACGGGCTGTCGGCGTGGCGGCCGCCGGCGGCCCAAGACGCCGTGCCGCGAATCTTGGAGCGCTTGGGCGTGCCGCCCACCACGGCGCAGTGACGCGGCCGCGGGTCAGCATTGTCATGCTGGCATGGAACCACGTGGAGGTGACGGCCGAAGCGATTGGCCACGTCTTGATGAACGCCTCGCTTCCCACTGAGCTTATCGTGGTGGACAACGCCTCCGAAGACGGCACCCGGGCCTTTTTAGATCGCCTGCCCCCCGAGCTGGGATTGGTGTCTGTGCGGCGCATCGACAACGCGGTGAACGTGGGGTTTCCCGCCGGGGCCAACCAAGGGCTGCAGGCGGCCGCGGGAGAGTATCTCGTGCTCTTGAACAATGACGCGCTGGTGCCGCGGCACTGGGATGAGGATTTGGTGGCCGACTTGGAGGCGCATCCCGCCCTCGGCCTGATTGGCCCAGTGTCCAACCAGGTCACCGGGCCGCAGCAGCGCCCGGCCCCGTATGCGCCGGGCAAGTTTTTGGACTACGCTGCCGCGTGGCGGGAGCAGCCCGGCCACTCGGTTCAGCCCACCGCCCGGCTGGTAGGCTTTTGCCTCATGGCGCGCCGTGCCGTGGTGGACCGCATCGGAGGGCTGGACGTGCGCTTCAGCCCTGGCATGTTTGAAGATGACGACTGGGGTGTCCGTGCGCAGATGGCGGGCTACCAGCTGGGCATCTCCACTCGCGTCTATGTGCACCACGTGGGCAGCGTGTCGTTTGGGGAGGACCGGGAGCGCACCCGGGCGCTGCTGCGCCGCCATGGCCGCCTGTTTGAGCGGAAGTGGCGGGGCCGGGCGGTGGGGGCCCGCCGCGGCCTTCACCTGCCGCTGGCTCCGGCGGTGGTGCCTTTCGGAATCCCGGTTATGGGGATGGCGCCCTGGCTTGAGCCGCCCGCGGCCCGAGCGCTCCGGTGGGCCGATGGCGTGGGGCGCTATGGAGCCCCCCATCCGTGGCTGGTGCTGGCGGACCCAGAGCTGGAGTCGGCCGACGAGGTGCGGCGGCACCTCAGGGACGCGGCAGCCGCCTTGAACCTGCACTGGGGGCCTCATGTGGAGCTGCACGTGGAGCCGTACCCGTATGAGCAGTATCTGTCGCGGCTGGCGGCTCCGGGCTCTCAGCTGGTGCAGACCGGTGCTCCCATGGAGCCGTGGATGCAGCAGTGTCTGGCGCCATTTGGGACCCGGCTGTTGGGCGAAGCGGCCGACCGCGAGCGGCCGTGGCAGATTTTGTGGAAGGAGATTGCCGACAGCCATGGATGACGCGTGGTCCGCGGGCGCCCGGATAGGCACGGCCCAGGATCCCCGGGAGGAAGAGGCCGACCGCGAAGCCCTGCGAGCGCTGTTGGCCGCGGTGAGCTGGCGGCGCCGCCTGGTGGTGTGTGGCCCTGAGCCTGAGCGAGTGCGGGCCACCCAATATTGGCGGGAGCACGGGTTTCTCGTACTGGCGCCGAACCTGGCGGCGGCGGGTGGCCCGGTGGAGGCGATTTTGCTCACCTCCGCCGCGGTGCCACACAACTTTGCCGCCTTGGTGGAGCAGCTGCCGGAGATGGGGCTGGTGTGGGGGCCCGCTGCGGCGGCCGTTGCAGACGCGTGCCGCGCGGCGGGGCTGGTGCCAGGCGAGCCGCTGGGCGCCGGGGGCCGCCAGGTCTTCCGCAAGCAGCGGCCGGTGCACGTGGTGGTGCCGGTGTATGGGGCGGTCGCCTACTTGGAGCAGTGCCTGGCGGCACTGGCTGCCACCACGGTGCACTGTCCCGTGTCGCTGGCGATTATTGATGACGCCACGCCGGACGCGGCGGACGCCGCGCGCATTGCCCAGCTGGCGGCCAGCTGGCCTGGGGCCGCGTTCATCCGGCACCAGGACAACCGGGGATTTCCCGCCACGGCCAACGAAGGCATCGCGCGGCGGCCGGCAGGGAGCGACGTGGTGCTGCTGAACTCGGACGCGGTGGTGACGCCTCACTGGCTGTCGAAGCTGGCGGAGGCGGCCTGGAGCCGCCCGGCCGTGGCCACGGCCACCCCGCTGTCCAATTGGGCGGCGGACTTGTCCATTCCGTGCTCGCTCCGGCTGGCCGACCAGTGCTCGGCTTTCCTGCAGAGCCGGCCAGCCGGGGCCTCCCGGTGGTATCCTGAGGTGCCGTCCGGGGTGGGCTTTTGCCTATATATCCGCAGCGAGGCGCTTGAGGCCGTGGGTGCACTCGACGAAGCGTTCGGCTTAGGCTATGGCGAAGAAGTGGACTTTTGCCGGCGCGCGCGCGCTCAGGGCTTTGCCAATCTGCTGGATGACCGCACGTTTGTGTTTCACTATGGCCACCGATCAATGGACGAACACGGCGTGGTGCGCGATACGACGATGGGCAGCAGCGCCGCGGATGAGGAGCTGCTGCGCCGCCATCCGGATCTGCGGCTCTCCGTGAAGGTTTTTCTGGCTGCCGGCCACGTGGCGGAAGTCCGCCGCGCCTGGGAGGGCCAGCTGCGCATCTACCGGCCCAAGCGAAAGCCTCGGCTGTGGCTCCAGCTGTGGGGCGATCCCCATCAGTCTTCGGGCGGGGTGGAAAGCACCAGCCGAACGCTGGTGGAGCTATTGTCGCCGCTTTACGAAGTGCTGGTCAGCTGGACGGATGCGGCGCGGGTGTACTTGGAGGAGCCGGCGGAGAGCCTCCGGGAGCGCCAAATCCCGCGCTCCTCCTGGCCCTTTGCCGGCGTCAGCTGGGACGGAGGCCGCGTGGTGCGCACGCCGGTGCTGGTGGCCGATTGGGCCGACATGCTGCGCCGCTATCGGGTGGATGTGATGTATGTGGTGCACATGCTGGGCGCGGCTCCCGTGGCGGTGGCGGCGGCCAAGTCCCTGGGCCTGCCCGTGCTGCTGGCGGTGCACGACTATGCGGCGCTGTGCCCCGACTACACCCTCATGGGGCCCGAGGCGCGGCACTGCGGGGCGCCGGACGACCCCGACGGCTGCCGCGCGTGCCTGGCGGCCAAGCCGGAGCTCAAGGAGGAGCGCCGGCCGCGCTGGGGCGACATTCGGCGCTGGCGCAGCGACAGTCAGGCCACGATGGCCCTGGCGGACCGGATTGAGTACCCGTCCACGGCGGCGCAAGCGCAAGTCGAGGCAGTTTTGGGCCCAAGCCCGGCGGTGGTGATCCCGCCGTGGCGGGAGTTCCCTCGGCGGCCGCTGGACCTCGCGGATCCCGAGCGGGTGGTGGTGGTGCTCGGATACCAAGGCGTGCAGAAAGGCGAAGCCCTCTTGCGCGAATTGGTGCCGGCACTGGTGGCGGCGGGCATCGGGGTGCATTTTGTCGGCACCGCCGGCCGCCAGTGGCCCACCCTGCAAAACGTGGCCGGGGTGTCGTTTGGCGGCGCATACGCCCCCCGCGAAGTGTTTCGCCGCTTGGCCGCCTCCAAGGCGTTTGCCGCGCTTCTGCCGTCGGCTTTTGCGGAAACCTACAGCCTGACGCTGTCGGAATCCTGGATGGCCGGGCTGCCAGCGGTGGTGTCGCCGTTTGGGGCGCCCGCCGACCGCGTGCGTGAGACGGGGGCGGGCGTGGTGGCCCGATCGTACACGGCGGCGGCCTTCGTGGAGGCTGCCGAGGCCGTGTGGCAAGGACAGCGCCAGTTTCGCGCCGCTGCCCAGCGAGCCGCCGCCGGGCTGGCTTCCCGGACGGCGTATGGGGCCCAGCACCTCTACGTGCTGGGCCAGCTCATGGCCGGGAGCGAGCGGGAAGCGCTGCCGGCGGCCGCCCCGCCTCATTAATCCGCCAGGCGCCTGCCGAGCGAACCTCCCGGGGACAGGTGTGCCACGCCGGACGGGCGGAGCGCAGGCCCAGCCCTCAGAGAATCTGCGCTGGCGAGCCCCACTTTGCGGCAGAAGCAGAGAAGCATCCCGGATTCTGCGGGATTGTGCCGGCGCATGCGGAAATAATCCCTGAACCTTCTGCGGTGCTCGACCTGGTGTGCGAGCAGAAGGCGATGGTTGGCAGTGACGTGCCCTTCCCCCTGATTTTCGCTGGCGAGGCCGGCAGCTTCGATTGTTCGCCCCGTCAGGGGACGACCTCTTTCATTTTGGCCATGATTGTGCGTTCCTCCCCCCAAGCCGCGCTGGACCTGGAGGCGCTTTGCCGGCAGCTCGCCAGGGAAAACCGGAAGTACACGGCGCGCTCCACGCGGCGGAAAGCCGACAGGTGGCCAAATGCTTCGCAAGAATTCTGCTGCGCTTATGAGTTGCTGTGGTGATTCCCGCATTTGCAGTTCGCTGCATTACTAATTAATAGTAGGCCATCAACCTTATGCTGGGAGAGCCTATGGGCTCTTGTCACCAGCCCGCGCTGCCGTTAGGGTAGCAGAGCCGACGCATCTTATCAAAGCGCATGCGGCTTGCTGGCCGTCACGGTGGGCTGCCAAAAGAGGGCCGCGAGGTTGCTGGCACATCGCGCGCTTGGCCGCGGAACTCTCAGCGCCGTGATGTCGGAGAGCGTCTATGCGAGCAGGCCAGTCGGCCCCGTTCTGCAGGCAGGCCCTTGGCGAGTGCCCATGGCCAGTGGGGAGTGAAGAAGGAAGGTAGGTGTCCGGCGTGGTGGAGGTGCGGCGCGATGAGCATGGTGTCGCGCATGTGCGTGCCCAGGAGGACAGCGGTGCTTTTTTCGGGCAGGGGTGGGTCCACGCGCAAGATCGGTGGACCCAGATGGATGAAGACCGCCGGCGCGCCTATGGCCAGCTGGCCGAGCACTGTGGGCCGGCCATGCTGGCCTCCGACCAGTTTTGGCGCTCGCTGGGCATTCGGGGTGTGGTGGAGCAAGAGTACCGCGGCCTCGACGCGTCCAGCCGGGCGATGGTGGATGCCTACACGGCAGGCGTGAACGCCGCCTTGGCGGCGGGTGCCGCGAGCGGGGAAGCCTGGCGGGGCGTGGACTCGCTGGCCGTCTTCAAAGCACGCCACCTCCTGATGGGCGTCATCGAGCGGAAGCTGTGGTGGAGCCGAGTGGCCCGCCAGGCCGGCGGCGAAGCGCTGGTGGCGCTGGTCCGCCTCCTGTCGGGCGCCTCGCGGCTCATTGTGCCCCCGGGCGCCTCGGCCAGCGGGTGCCCGGTCGATCTGGACGGGGTGCGCACGAGTGGCGCCGCCAATGACGACCAGCAGGGCAGCAACAGCTGGGTGCTGGGCGGGTCGCGGACCGCGTCGGGGCACCCGCTGTTGGCCGGGGATCCCCACCGGGAGGTGGAGCTGCCCAATGTGTACTATCAGGTGCATCTGACCGGGCAGACGCTGAATGCGATTGGCCTCTCGTTCCCGGGCGTTCCGGGGCTGCCGCACTTTGGCCACAACCGCCGGGTCGCGTGGGCCATCACCCACACCGGGGCGGATGCGCAGGACCTGTATGTTGCCCGCCGCACCGATGTCGCCACGGAGGCGGCGGCGGTGAAGGTGGCCGGCGGGCCCGACGCGCCGGTGGCCCTGGGCCGCACGGCAGTGGGCCCGGTGGTGGCGTGGCTTAGTCCGGACACGGTGCTGGTGCTGCGCGCGACAGCGCTGGAGCCGGCTCCGGCGCAGTATCGCTGTCTCTGGACTATGCTGCACGCGGACAGCTTGTCAGCGCTGCTTCAGTCGCAGCGCGAGTGGGTGGACCCGGTGAACAACTTTCTCGGTGCCGATGTGGACGGGCATGTGGGGTACGTCATGCGGGGCCGGGTTCCCATTCGCCCGGTGGACAATCTGCTGGGCCCCGTGCCGGCCGCCGATCCCCGCCACGACTGGACCGGGTTCATCCCATTTGAGGAAGCGCCGCGATCCATAGACCCTCCGAGCGACATGGTGGTCACGGCCAACAATCGGGTGGCGGGCCCCGACTATCCCTACGCCATAGCTCCGGTGTTTGCCGCCGAGCATCGAGCGCGCCGCATCGAAGCGCTGCTGCTCCAGCGCGAGGGCGGCTGGACCGCCGACGCCCTGACGGCGGTGCATGTGGACGTGCAGTCGGCGCCGGCCGCGGCCTTTGCGCGCTGGGCAGGCCGCCTCTCGCCGGAAGGCCCCACAGAGGCGGCCGTACTGGCCGCGCTGTCAGGATGGGACGGGACCCTGGACCGCGACAGCCCGCTGCCGCTGGTGTACAACGCTTGGCGCGAGCGGGTGGCGGCCGCGATGCTGGCCCAAGCTGTCGGGGAGGAGCTCGCCCGGGAGGCGGCGGGCCCTGCGCCGCATCCCGGCGCCGTCGCTACGCTGTCGCGGCTCCGCGCCCGCGCCGTGGACTTGGCGGCCGTGCTGCCCGCTGGCGCTGCCGAGGCCGCCTTTCATCAGGCGGTGGCCGAGCTAGTCGCCCAAGGCGGCCCGGATCCGTCCCGGTGGCGCTGGGGGGCGCTTCACCGCCTGGCCGCCCAGCACCCCCGTGCCAGCAAGGATTCAGACGCAGGCTGGCCCACCCTGGCGGTGGAGCTGCCCGGCGACGGCGATACCGTGCGCGCGGCCTCGTATGGGCCGGGAAGCTTCCAGGTGACGGGGGCATCGGTGGCCCGCTACGTGTTTGACCTCGGCAACTGGGACGCCTCCGGGTGGGTGGTGCCTGGCGGGACGGCCGAGCGAGGCCCGGGCGCGCTCAGCCAATTGGACGCGTGGGCGTCGGGCCAGCTGATTCCGATGTGGTTCAGTGAGGTGGCGCTGGCGGCGCACGTCGTGCGGCGCGACCAGCTTCCCGGCTGAGTACCCTAGGCCGGGCCGGCGGCAGATCTCGTCTGGGCGGATAGGTGCCGCTGTCGACACTGCCAAACACAGCCACGCCCAAGCCAGAGCCCACCTGGATAAGGGTGCTGCTGACGGATGAGCCGACGCCCAGCTCCGGCTGGGCAGCGATCCCCTGACGGAGTCTTCGCAGGGCGCCCTGGTGGCCCCCAGCGCGAGCCCAGCATCACCAGTCCGGGCCAGATGGCGCCCCAGGCTTGGCCGGGGCCGCGGGGCGACAGCATGCAAAGCCCTGCCGCCGGCAGGAGGAGCGCGATGGCCGCCACGTGCTTGGTGCCCAGGAATATGGTGGCCAGGCGGAAGCGCCGGCGCGAGAAACAAGTGCAGCGGCGCGGGATGGCGGCTTTCCTGGACCCCAAACGCCGTGAGCCCCATCTGCGCCGTGAAGAAGCCGCTGAGGATTGGTCCGGATGTCCACCCCCGGGAGGCCCCCAATAATGGCCCACACCAGCGCGGTCATAAGTCAGGCGACCCGATCGGCGCACCCATCGCCCCACGACGATGGGGACATTGATCCAAAACACGCTTTCCCAGTTGAACGACTCCGGCAGGCGCCGGGTCAAGATCGGGCCCAGCACCGCGCAGATGCCCAGGGCAGCCGATCAGACAGGCAAGGCCCGCGCGGGCAGCCGCGGCACCACATCTCAACACTCGACGGGGTCGAACTCCGTCTCTCTTCCGAGCTCGCAGCAAGAGGAAACCGATCTCGGCTGAAGGAGCCTGCCCTCATTCGCCCCCCTGTTTCCTTCCTGTCAGCGGCTGGCAGGCTCTACATCAACAACTGCGAGATCAGAGTATATAGCCATCCGTTCAACCTATGCTCTTGCACCACAGATCCCACATACCCTCTCGACCGATCTGTGTTTGGTGGATTTGCGCAAGCGGGGTGCGGAAGTAAAGTTTCCGTGCTGCTGCAGTTGTGCCAATACATGGAACGTGGAACTGCGTTGGCGTGCGGGGAATCAAACTTTGCGGGCGGCTAGAATCTGGATCTGGACAGCTCAGATGACAGGGGTGGCGAGAGTTACATGTTGCCAATTGCTTAAGAGCTGGGCTGGGGTTGGCAAGCCGTCCAGGTCTGCCCGCCGTTGATGGTCTGCCACACGGCATAATCGAAGGTGGTGCCGTGGCGGCGCATAGCCAGCAACACGCCGTCCTTGCGTCCGGAAAAACTCACGCCCTCAAACGTCCAGCCTGGGGTGAGGCGCCACGTCGCGCGCCAATCATGACCCCCGTCGGTGCTGGCCCACAGATTGCGCCCCGTCGTGATCCACACGGCTCGGGGTGTTGCGACTGCCAGGCTCAGACGGGCGTTCAACACGGTGGGTGCGGGTATGGAGGCGGCCAGCCTCCACGTCGTGGTCGACCCCTGGGCCGCATAGACCGCGATACCGGTGAATGGGACGCCGTCGACCGTGACCGGCAGATAGCCTTGGCGCGCGGATGCCCAGACGGGAGGATACGAGGCCCACTGCGCCAGCGCCCACGCCTTTGGCACGATAAGGGATACGGGGGTCCAGGTGTGTCCCCCGTGCGACGAGCGGTACAGCCATACCCGCCCTTCTCCCGCCGTTAGGCCCGTCAGCCACACATGCGGGCCGGGGCTGATCGCCAGGCCAGTTTTGTCCCCATAATACGGCAAGGACCCTGGCGGTGCCGCCGTGAGCCCATTGCCGCTCGCCGCCACACGATGCCACGCCCGGCCCGCGCTGGACGAATCCCAGAGGCTCACCGCTTCGCCGCCGGAGGCACCGGCGCCAAACCCGAGCAACCACCACTGGGACCCGTCGATGGTGAAGTCTTGACGCCCGCCTAAGAAGGACGGCAGTTTCGTGGGCACCCATCGGTGATCGTGACGCGTCCAAACATGCTTGCACCCCAGCACCATGGGAGCCGATCCGACCGGGAGGAGGCCGCCGGCCGCCGAACACGCCGCCGCACTGGGAACGGTGGATTGGGTCCCATGCTGACCCTGGGCCCTCGTGACCACGATGCCGTGGGGCGTCTTTACGGCGAGCCAGAACTCGGTCCCCATCTGCAGAACACTCAAGGCCTGGCCGCTCAGGGGACGAGGTGCCAACTGGTGGGGAGCGCCGGGGCGTGCCACGGGAGGATGTGACGGCCCGTTGCGGGTGGCCGCTGAGGTTGCACTACAGCCCGCAAGGAGAAGGACGGCTAGGCTCACGAAAACACTGCGTCGGAGCAGCGGCGAGCCGAACTTGCCGACGAGATCGCGTGGCGCTGTCCATCGGTTCGGCACGGCGCACTCCCCCACAGCCCGTTCGCTTTAGCCTGTAAACGAGATCGGGGCGATTATGGTTCCAGGGGGTTGACGCGGCTCCGCGTCTTGTTTGGGTGCGTGGCGCCTCTGTGGGGCCGTGCTGATGCAGCAGCGTGATGAAGGGCTCGCCGCGCCCCGGCGGCACTTCAGCCAGGAGTCCAGGGCGACAGTGCTCCCCCCGGTGCTCCCGGAGACCGTGGCGGCGCTCGCCTGATGTCAGGTGCCTGCTGTCGCTGCCTGGGGCGGCCCGCGCGCCCCGACCCCCGAGAAGAGAAGCGTCGATGGCCCTTATGCGGCGGCGGGGCCACTCGGCCCAGCTGCTGCCGACCGCGCTAGAGGCGGGGTGCCGCTCGCCGCCGCGCGGCGATTGCCGCGCGCTGGCCCACGCTCCCGATTGATTGGGCAGCGGGGAACCGGGCACTGGAACGCCGTCACCCGCTCGTCCGGCCCCGCACCGGCGACGGAGACCGCCGACGTCTTGAGATCGGTCATCCCCAAGACTGGACGAGTTCGGCCACCCTCCGCGTGCTCATCCCGTGCCCGAAGGCTTCGGGAATCGCGGTGGTCAAGCCCTGCTCACTCCGCCGCCGCGGCTCGAGAAAGCCGCGAACGTCGCTGCCGCGCGGCAATTTGGGCATCTGCCGGGGGACCGTTCCGAGCCGCGTGTGCCAGGGGCGCTCCCGATGGCCGTGGCGATAGGTCGCCCGGTTCGCGATCCGCTCATCGCGATCCGTGCCCACGCGGGCGTCCACGCCGGCCGCCATGAACGCTTGGAGCGTCTGTGCCAGCGCTACCCGCAAAAACTTGGTGTGATCAATCCTCGCCTAGCGCAGCAGGGCGCTCCATGACCCACTTTCCGCAGGCATCTCGCTCGGGCTCCTTTCAGGTTGTCCGCTAATCGAAGGAAACCCAAGCGGGATGCTCTGTGCTAAGGGAACTCCTGGGGCTCTGAACCTCCCCCGCACTCGCAGGCACAGCCCCGTGCGCAGCCGCCGACGATCCACTGCAGCGGACCCTCAGGGCTTGCGAGCTCCGCCGCCACAGTGGGGACGGCCGCGCTTGCCATCGTGCCATCCAGCGCGATGGCGAGTCGAGAGAGGGACAGCACGCCCAAGGCGGCGCACCGGCCGGGGGTAATGGCCGAGGAAGCGCCGGACGGCATGAAGACCCTGCTCCTTGCCGGGATGTGTGGGGCAGAGTCCTTCGCGGCCGACAGCCGGCGGCGGCGAGCCTAGCGAGAGGAGGCCCCTGGGATCATGGCGGAGCCTTCTCGATAGGCAAAGGCGGGCGTGCGGCGTAGCGCGGCGCGGGAGTTGCGTCACTACGCATCGGGCGACGGCGCAGAGCCCCCGAGCCACTTGGCCTCTTCGAAATCCCAGGCGGCGCGCTGGCCGTACACCACCACCCCCAAGGCGATGCACGCCACGCCACCCACCACCACGGTCCCGGCCGGCCCCACCGCGGCGACCAGCAAGCCGCCAGCGGCCTGCCCCAGGGGCAGGCCGACGCCCGAAATGCTGTTTAAGAGCCCAAACACTTTGCCGCGCAGGTGATCCGGCACCAAGCGCTGGCGCCATGTCGTCCACACAATGTTGTACGGGGCATACGTGAACCCGCCCAGCGCCAAGGCGGCACCGGCGGCCACGGGATCCGGCACCAGGCCGACGGTGCCGCTGAACACACCCCACAGCACAATGATGCCGGAGACCAGCACGCGCAGCGGCACTCGCGGGCGCCAGTACACCCACGCGAGCGTGCCCAGCACCGCCCCGGCCGCAAAGCTGGACCACAACAATCCCAGTACCGCCGAGCCATCGTGGTAGACGGCGGACACCAACAGCGGCAGCGCGGGTTCGAGGGGGCCATAGGTGAGGGAAAACAGCAGGCTGACCAGCGCCAGGAGCGCCAGCACTGGCGTGCGGACCAGGTAATGAAACCCGCTCGATAGGTCGGAGCGCCAGGACGCCGGGGCCGCAAGAGTGGCGCGCGCGCTTTGAAAGCCACTGGCGGGCAGCCGTGCTAGCACCACCACGTAGAGGCCAAAACAGGCCGCCGCGATGGCAAAGGACGCCGCCACCCCCAGGGTGGCCACCAAAATTCCCCCCAGCGCCGGCCCCAGCAGCGCCACCAGGTTGAGGTTCAGCTGCAGGGCGGCATTGGCCGGCTCCCAGTCGCCGGCCTCCACTAAATTGGGCAGAATGACGCTCCGGCCCAGGTATGCTAACGGAGACAGAGCCCCCGCAGCCAGGACCAGCGCCAGCAGCAGCAAAAATGGCAGGGCGCGGCTGAGAAACAGCACGGCAATCGCCAGGACGATGGCGCCTTGGAGCGCATTGGACACGGTCAGCAGCAAGCGCCGGGGCCAGCGGTCCAGCAAAACGCCCGCCAGGGGGCTGGCCGCAATGTCGCCGGCCGCGAAGAGCGCGAGCACCAGGCCAATGCGAGCCCCTGAGCCGGTGCTTTGCAGCACCAGCCACGTGAGGGCCAGCACCACGATTTGGCCGCCCAGCCGCACCATCAGGGTGCCGGCCCAAAATTCGCGAAACATGGGGTGCCCGAAGAGGCGCCGATACCGAGGATCCATGGGTCGGTGCCCGCCTTTCGCCGCTCCATCTGCTCACAGTGTACGGGCCAGGGCCGCCGCGCGCATCGGCCTGGAGGCGGAGCCGGCCGTTCCACTCCAAGCCCGCCGGTCAGCAGAAAAATATTTGGCGGCGGGCGGAGAAGCGGCGGCCCCGCGATAGGAGTCGGGCAACTTTCGTCGAAATCTTAAGCGGCCCCCGTCTGCGAGATTCGCGCGCGAACGGGAGGCCGAAGGGAGCATCAAGCGACATGCGCCACCTTAAGAGTGCGGTAGGGGCCGGTCTGGCAGCCTTGGCCCTGTTGCTGGCGGGCTGTGGGTCAGCGCCGGCCGCCCAGCAGCCGACGCACGCCAGTCAGCTGAATATGGCGCTGGGCGCCGGAGTGTCGCCATCGTGGTGGTATCCGATCTGGTCCACCACCGCCTGCGGCGGCACTTTGTTTGGGATGAACTATCAAGATTTGCTGTGGATCAACAGCAACGGCACAATCAACTGGCCTCAGTCGGTGGCGCAGAGCATTTCCGTGAGCAAGTCGGACACGGTGTTTGATGTGCACATCAACCCGCGCTGGAAGTGGTCCAACGGCACCCCGGTGACCGCGCGGGACGTGGTGTTTCAGTTTCAGGTGATGAAGGCGTCCGCCGCCACCAATGCACCATGGGCAGCCTGCGGTCTGGGTATTGGGGGCATGCCCGGGGACTTCAAAAGCGTGGTCGCGCTGAACCAAGACACGGTGCAAATCACCACGCCGCAGAGTGTCAACCCGTCGTGGTTTGAGCTCAACGGCATTTCGCAGCTGACCCCGGTGCCTGCGAAGGTGTGGGACAAGTATCCGACCAACATGACCCAGGAGCTTTCATATATCAAAAAGGTGGGCGGCGAGCCGATGAACGCGAACTTCCGCGTCATTGACGGCCCGTACCGCTTGGTGAAGGCGGTGCCGAGTCAGTACTGGGAGTTTAAGATCAACCCGTCATTCAGTGGGTTGCCCAAGCCGACCATCAAGACCATGATCTATTCCTACGAGACGTCGAACGTGGCCCAATTTGCCCAGCTGAAAAAAGGCACCGTGCAGCAGGGCACGATTCCGTTCTCTCTGCTGAAGCAGGCTAAACACCTGAAGGGGTATGTTGTGAAGCCGCTGTACTACCCCGGCTTTAACTACATCCAGCCCAATTTGTCGAACAAGGCGCCTGTGATTGGCGGGCTGTTCAACCAGCTGTACTTCCGGCAGGCCATGCAAATGGGCATTGACCAACCGGCCATCGTGCGGGCGCTGTACCAGGGGTACGCCTATCCCGTATATGACCCCGTGCCCGAGCAGCCGCCCAACGTGTTTTTTGACAAGCACCTGAAAAACCCGTATCCGTTCAACCCGGCCAAGGGAGAAAAGTTGCTGGAGAAGCACGGCTGGGTGCTCCAAAACGGGGTGATGGTCAAAAACGGGGTCAAGCTGGCGTTTGACTTCCTGGTGGCCAGCGGGTCCACCACGCAAACCAACATTGCCCAGCTGCTGAAGCAGGACTGGGGGCGGGAAGGAATCGACGTCACCATCCGCCAGGAGCCATTCAGTCAGGTTATCTCGAACGGCACCTCGGACCCCAGCAAGTGGAACTTGCTGTCGTGGGGCGGGGGCTGGAGCTACGTGCCGGACTACTATCCCTCGGGGGACGGCTTGTTCAATCCGGGCGGCGGCGCCAACTTTGGCGGGTACTCCAGCTCGGAGATGAACCACCTCATTCAGATAACCACGGTCAAGGGCGGCACCGCCGCTCAAATCCATCAGCGCTTCAACGCGTACCAGGTGTATGCCGCTCAGCAGCTGCCTGTCCTGTACGTGCCGCTGCCGCCGACGTTCTACGCCGTGGCTAGCTACGTGAAAGGGTTCTACAGCCACTACAGTGCCTACTTGGGCACACCGCCCAACGACATCCGCATCGGCTCCTGAGTGTCCCCCAAGCGGCGGAGTCGGCCTTCGGGCTGGCTCCGCTACCTTGCGCGGGCAGACCCGGTGCTCCCTTTTGACCTTGGCCCAAAAGAGCGCCATGCTGAACCCCGCGCCCCCGAGGGTGTGGGGTTCACGTCAATGCGTTTGCGAGAGGGGATGCACATGCCCATTGATTTCACACTGGCGCCCACGCCGCCGATGGGGTTCAACACCTGGAACCGATTTGGGATGGACATCAGCGAAGCCCTGATTGACGAAACCATGGACGCGCTGGTGTCGACGGGCCTGGCGGAGCTCGGGTATGTGCACCTAAACATCGACGATGGCTGGATGGCGCCCGAGCGCAGCGCGGCCGGCGCGCTGGTGCCGGACCCTCAGCGGTTTCCCGGGGGCATTAAGCGCCTGGCGGACCGCGCGCATGGCATGGGTCTGAAGCTCGGCCTCTACTCCGACTGCGGCCGGAAAACCTGTGGGGGCCTGCCGGCCAGCTACGGCCATGAGCGGCAGGACGCCGACACGTTTGCCCGCTGGGGCATCGACTACCTGAAGCACGACTGGTGCCACGTGCCGTTCGAAGACTTTCCGGGAGCGAGCGAGCGCGAGGTGGCGCAAATTCTCTACGGCCGCATGTCGGACGCGCTGGTGGCCACCGGCCGGCCCGTTGTCCTGTCGATGTGCAGCTGGGGGCATGGCGAGCCCTGGGAGTGGGCGCGGGGCGTGGGGCACCTGTGGCGCACGACCCCCGACATTATGGACACCTATCACCGCGACGCCCATCGCGGCACGCAGGACATGCTAGCTATCTTTGAGCGCAACGTGGTGCTGGACCCGTTCGCTGGGCCGGGCGGCTTCAACGACCCCGACATGCTGGAAGTGGGCAACGGCGGTATGACGGCTGTCGAATATCGCACCCACTTTGCCCTGTGGTGCATGATGGCCGCGCCGCTGCTGCTGGGGTGCGATCTTCGCGGGGTGTCGGCCGAGACGCTGGCCATTGTCGGCAACCGGCAGCTCATCGCCATCAACCAGGATCCGCTGGGTCAGCAGGCGCGGCGCGTGTGGCAGGAAGGCGGCGTGCACGTGCTGGCGAAGCCGCTGGCGGATGGTGGGCAGGCGGTGGCCGTGTTCAACCAGACCGATGGCGCAAAAGACACAGCGCCCCAAGAGCACGTGTCGGCGGCGGGGCCAGCCATAGACGTGTGGACCGGCGCCCGCGAGCGCGTGGGGCCGGTCCACCTGGAGCCGCACCAAGCCAAGGTGTGGCGCGTGGCCGCCGGCTAAGCTTGCGCGGCCGCCGCGATTTTACCGAACGCCTCGTGCAGCACCGGCCGCGGCATGGCGAGATTCATGCGCTGGAAGCCGCGGCCCTGCTCGCCAAAGTCCCGGCCATCGGTGAGCGCCACCCCCGCGCGGTCCAGGAACCATCGAGGCAGGGCGTCGTCCGCGAGCGAGAGCCCGCGGCAGTCCAGCCACGCCAAATACGTGCCCTCGGGGCGCACCGGGCGAATGGCCGGAATGTGCTCGGCAAAGTACTGCAGCATCAGGTCGCGCGACGCGGCCAAGTACGCCATCAAGGCGTCTACCCACCCGTCCCCATCGCGAAAGGCCGCCATTGTGGCGGTGATGCCAAAGGTGTTGACCAGGCCGGACCCCAGTGCGTCCTGCATGGCTGCGAATGGCTCCCGCCAGGTGGGCGAAGGAATAATCGCCACCGAGGTTTGCAAGCCAGCCAGCCCAAACGTCTTGCTGGCGGCCATAAACGTGACCGAGTTGGCGGCAAACTCCGGCGACAGGCTGGCAAACGGAATGTGGCGATACTCCGGGTAAATCAGGTCGCTGTGCACCTCGTCGGACAGCACCAGCACCCCGTGATCCAGCAGCAGCTGCCCCAGCTGCAGCAGTTCGCCGCGCTCCCACACCCGGCCCACCGGGTTGTGGGGACTGCACAAAATCGCGGCGGGGACGCGGGTGGATGCCACCGCCTGCCGCACGGCGTCAAAGTCAATGACGAAGCGGCGCCCATCCCAAGCGAGGGGCACTTCGACGAGGCGGCGCCCCTGGTGCTCGGCAATGGCGCGAAACGGATGATAGGTGGGCGACAGCACCAGCACCGCATCGCCCGGCTGGGTGAAGCAGGCGACGGCGGTCGCGAGCCCGCGCACGACCCCATTCACATGCACCAGCGCGTCGGCGTCCGGCTCCCACCCCTGGCGGCGCTTGAGCCACCCCAACACGACGGCCCCGTAGTCGGGGGGCTTCAGCGTGTACCCATACAGCGGGTGCTGCGCGCGCTCCGCCAGCGCCCGCTGTATGGCGGGGTAGGTGGGGAAATCCATGTCGCTGACCCACATGGGAATCACATCGGCTCGGCCAAATTTCTGGGCCAGCTCATCCCACTTGACTGAGTCCGTGCCGCGCCGCTCGACCAGTTGATCAAAGTCGCTCATAGCACTGCCCCTCTCTGCCTCTTGGGCTCATTCTCTCACCGATGGCGCAGGACGTCTCGGCCGCCGGTCGAGGGAAGCCGCTTCGGGCCGCCTATGCGGGTGGCGCCGCGTCGGCCCGAGGCCACACCGCTAGCGCCTCGGACTCCACCGCCCACTCCACCTGGCCGTGCCACCGCTCCCACAGCGGCGCGGCCGCCTCCAGCGCGCCGGCCGGCAGCAGGCCCGTCCAGTGCACGGCCTCACCAAAGATAAACGAGGGCCTTTCGAGTCGGGTGGCCCTGTAAAGGTCCTCCAGCCAGCGGCGCACCGCATCAAACGCGGGATACGCGCACGTGAGCCGCACGCGGGTGACGGGCACCAGCGGCTCGGGATGGGCCGCGGCGGCGGCGGCCAGCGCCGCGTCGTGATAGGCCCGGAACAAGCCCGCTCGCCCTAGCTTGACGCCGCCGAAGTAGCGCACCACCACCACCAGGGCATGAATCAGCTGCTCCCGCTGGAGTACGGACAAGATGGGGAGGCCCGCCGTCCCACGCGGCTCACCGGCGTCCTCCGCACGCTCCTGACCGGCCTCCCAGCGGTAGGCCCAGCAGTAGTGGCTGGCGCCGGGAAACTCCTGCCGGACGCGGGCCAGCGGCGCATCATCCAGCTCCCCGGGGGGATGCAGGAGGCGCACGGCGCACCCGATGAAGCGCGAGCGCTGCACCACCTGCTCCACCGCGGCCTCGCGGCTGAACTCCTGCGCCATCAGCGGCCCGTGGCGTGCATCAGTGGGCCACGATGAACGGGAACATGAAGGGCACCAGCACGATGGTGATGACAAACATCAAAAGAGAGATAGGGATGCCCACCCGGAGAAAGTCCTGATACCGATACTGCCCTGGCCCCATGGCCATCAGGAACACTTTGTTGGCCAGCGGAGTGATGGGCGCGGCGGAGAGCGCCACCGCCATCATGAGCAGCAGTGGATACGGCGACCACAGGTTGGTGTGGGCGATGGTGAGGGCCAGCGGTGCCAGCACCAGCGCGGCCGCGACGTTGCTGATCACCTGGGTCAAAAAGGCTGCGAGCCAATAGAACGCCGCGCCGACCGCGTAGGGCCCCAAGGGCCCAAACGCCGCGAGCATCGAGTGGGAAATGGCCGCCGTAAATCCCGTGTCGTTGAGCGCGATGGACAGGGGGGTGATGCCGCCAATCAGGATGATGATGCGCCAGTCGATGGCCCGGTAAATTTGGTCCGGCGTGACGATGCGGGTCAGCACCAGCACCCCCACGCCGGCAACGGCCGCCACCTCAATATTGAGAAAGTTAAAGGCGGCCAGCGCCAGCACGGCCAGCACCACCCCGCCCGCCACCAGGGGATGCCAGGTGGCTCGCGGAGTGGGGCGCTCGCGCTCGGCCAGCACGACAATGTCGTCCGACAGCTGCAGGCGGCTGATGGCGTCCTCGCGCCCTTGGACCAGCAACACGTCGCCCGCGCGCAGTCTGAGCGTGGCGAGGCTCGTCATCCGCGTGACGCCCTGGCGCAGCACGGCCAGCACGCTCACCTCATATCGGCGGCGGAGATCAAGCTCGGCGAGGGTGTGGCGGGACAGGCGGGAGCCGCTGGGCACCAGCAGCTCCACGACGCGGGCGTGGCCTTGCCGGAGGCGAATGCGGTCGGCCACGGTTCCCACGACATGCAGGCCATGGTCCTCGCTGAGGCCGACGATGGCATCCGGGTCACCTTGCACCACCACCCGGTCGTGGGCCCCGAGCGTGTCGCGCGGCCCGGGGGACACGATCTGGGTGTGGTCCGGATGAATCACCCGCACGACGCTCACGTGGTGCTGGCGAAAGTAGTCGACGTCGCTGAGCGGCGTCCCGATGAGCCGCGAGTGGGGCTGCACCTGGATTTCGGTCATATAGGATTTTACCTGCGCGTAGTCCGAGGCAAACTCCGCAGACGACCCCGTGGCCGGCAGGTGATTGGCCCCCCACCACCGCATGGCAAAGTAGCCGGCGATCACGAGGGTGACGCCGATGGGGGTGATGGCGAACAGGGGGAGGGGCGCCAGGTGGTGGGCCGCCAAGTCGGTGTTGGCAATAATTTGGCCAGCCGAGCCAATCATGGTCAGGAGCCCACCCAGTGCAATCGAGATGGCTAGCGGCATCAGGAGGCGGTGCAGCGACACCTTCAGGTCATTGCGCAGGCGGACCATGGTGGGCAGAAAAATTCCCATCAAGCCCACGTCCGAGATGAAGGCCGACGGGGCCGGCGGAAGAATCAGCAGCGCGCTTAAGAGAGACTTTTCGCCGCGCTGGCCCACCCTTTCTAAGTAGCTGGCCATCAGGTCGGTGACGCCTGACTGTCGAAGCCCCTCTCCCAGCGCAAACATCGCGCCGATGATAATGGCCGCGTAGGAGCTGAAGCCAGAAAACAGCTGGCCCAGCGGGACTAGGCCAAAGATGCCCACCAGCGCCAGCGCGATGAGGCCCACCACGTCGATGCGGACCCAGTTGGTGATAAACAGCACCATGGTGACGGCCAAGATGGCAACGGCGATGTCCAGAGCCATGCGCGCCCTCCTCGCTGGCCATGCCGGCCGCCGGCTATCTTGACAAGACACCACAGCGAGCCGCCGGCGTCAAGAATCCGGTGGCCGTGCCCGATGGCCCGGCGGCGAGACGGCTCACCCCGGAAACGCCAGTTGGCGGCTTCCCTTCTACGTCATCTACATCGCTCGACACCAACAGTTAGCCCCACGTGAAATATCAAGTATAATAAATACCTAGTGAGGCCGCCGTGTCGGCGGTGAGAGCGGGAGGAGCGGCCGCATGCTGAAGCTGTGGAGGTTTCTGGCCCCGGACCGGTGGCGCGTGGTGTGGGTGCTGGGTCTGACGTTCTTGCAGACCATGTCCACGCTGTACCTGCCCACCCTGATGGCCAATATCGTGGACAAGGGCGTCATCACCGGGCACATCGGCTACATCGTGCGCGTGGGAGCCGTCATGCTGGCGGTGACGCTGGCCGGCGGCGTGGCCGCCGTGCTTGCCAGCTTGTACAGCGCCCACGCGATGGCGGGGTTTGGGCAGCGCCTGCGCAGCCGGCTGTTTCGGCATGTGGGTGCATTTGCTCTGAGAGAATTTGACCAGGTGGGCACCAGCTCCCTGATTGTGCGCACCACCAACGATGTCATGCAGGTGCAGCAGCTGGTGAGCATGATCCTGCGCATGGTGGTGATGGCACCGCTGACCGCCCTCGGCGGGATTATCCTCGCAATGTACACCGACGCCCGCCTCACCTGGATTGTGCTGGTTTCGCTCCCCGTGATGGCCGGCATCATCTATCTGGTCATGGGCAGCGGGCTCGCGCTGTTCCGGTCTATCCAAGCCAAGGTGGACGTGCTGAACCGGGTGCTAAGGGAAAGCTTGACCGGGATGCGCGTCATCCGGGCGTTCAACCGCACGCCCTACGAAGTGGATCGCTTCCGCGGCGCCAACCAGGACCTGACGGACACGTCCATCGCGGTGTTCCAGCTGATGGCGCTGCTCATGCCTGCCGTGATGCTGGTGATGAACTTGTCGGTGGTGGCGGTGGTGTGGTTTGGCGGGCTCGAAATTAATGCCGGCACCCTCCAGATTGGCCAGCTGATGGCGTTCATCCAGTACGTCATGCAAATCATGTTTGCCGTCATGATGGTGTCCATGATGATGTTCATGATCCCGCGCGGCCAGGCGTCGGCGCTGCGCATCAACGAAGTGCTGGAGATGGAGACCGATATCAGCGACCCGCCGGCGGGCCAGGTGGGGCCGCCCGCCGGCGAGCGCGGGCAAATCACCTTTGAGCACGTGACCTTCTCCTATCCCGGCGCCGAGGCGCCGGCCCTTTCTGACGTCACGTTCACGGCGCGGGCGGGGGAAACCACCGCGATTATCGGGGGCACGGGCGCCGGCAAATCCACGCTGGTGAACCTCATCATGCGGTTTTATGACGTGACCGCCGGCCAAGTGGCGGTGGGGGGCTTGGACATTCGGCAGTGGACCCAGGCGGCGCTCAGGGCAGAAATCGGCTATGTGCCGTCGCGGGCCGTCTTGTTCACGGGCAGTGTGGCGGACAACATCCGATACGGCGACGTGGCGGCCGACCGCGAGGCCGTGCGGCGGGCGGCCCGAACCGCCCAAGCCACGGAGTTTATTGACCAGATGCTTGCGGGCTTCGACACGGCCATCCAGCAGGGGGGCGCCAACTTGTCCGGCGGCCAAAAGCAGCGCCTGGCCATCGCCCGCGCGCTGGCGCGCCGGGTGCCGATTTATCTGTTTGACGACTGCTTTTCGGCGCTGGACTACCAGACCGACGCCAAGCTGCGCCAGGCGCTGTACCGCGAGGTGCGCGGCGCCACCGTGATTCTCGTCGCTCAGCGAGTCAGCACGGTGCGAGATGCGGACCAAATCATCGTCCTGGATGACGGCCGCGTGGCGGGCGCGGGCCGCCACGCCGACTTGATGCGGTCCTCGCCGGTGTATCGCGAAATTGTCGCGTCGCAGCTGTCCCCGGAAGAATCCGCATGAGCACGTACGGACGGGACCGAGAGCCCGGCGGCCGGCCGGGCGGCTTTGGCGCTGGCGGCCCGATGGGGTTCGCCATGCCGGTGGAAAAGCCGAAAAACGCGAGAGGCACCCTGATGCGGCTCTTGGCATACTTCCGGCCCTCGCTGCCGCTGGTGGCAGTGGTGGCGGCGGCAGCCATCCTGTCGACCGTGTTCAACGTGCTGAGCCCCAAGCTTTTGGGCAACATCACGACGGACCTGTTTGCCGGTGCGGTGGCGAAGCTGCGCGGGGTCCCGGGCGGCGGGGTGAACTTTCCCCAGATTCTGCGGCTGCTGGGCGACTTGGCATTCCTGTATGTGTTCAGTGCAGCGTTCAGCTGGGTGCAGCAGTACTTCATGGCCGGCGTGGCGCAGCGCACCGTGTTTGCCATCCGCCAGCAAGTGGCCGAGAAACTGCCGCGGCTGCCGGTGCGCTTCTTTGACACGCATCCGCACGGCGAGGTGCTGAGCCGGTTTGTGAACGACTTTGACAACATCAGCTCGACGCTGCAGCAAAGCTTGACCCAGGCCATCACCGCGGTGGTGACGTTTATCGGGGTGGTCATTATGATGATGACCATCAGCCCGATGCTGACGCTGGTGATTGCGCTGACGCTGCCGCTCTCGTTCGTGGTGACCAAAGGCATTGCCACCCGCTCGCAGCGCTACTTTCTCGCGCGCCAGCAGCGGCTCGGGCAGCTCAACGGCCACGTCGAGGAAATGTACACCGGGCACCTCATCGTCAAGGCCTTTGGGCATGAGCGCCGCTCCATCGAGCAGTTTGAGGCCATCAACGGCCAGCTGTATGAGTCCACCTGGAAGGCGCAGTTTGTGACCGGCATGATCATGCCGCTCATGAACGTCATCGGCAACTTGGGCTACGTGCTGGTGGCCGTCATTGGCGGGGTGCTCGTGGCGCGGGGCGCCATGCCCATTGGCGACATCCAGGCCTTTATCCAGTACGCTCGGCAGTTCACTCAGCCTATCACCCAGCTGTCCAGCATCTCCAACGTGATTCAGTCGGCGCTGGCGTCGTCGGAGCGGGTGTTTGAGATTTTGGACGAGCCCGAGGAGGTGCCAGACCCGGTGGCGGCCGCAGAGGCTGAGCGCCCCGACGGTGCCGTCGCCTTTGTCGACGTGAGCTTCCGCTATCAGGAAGCGGAGCCCCTGATCGAGCACCTCAGCGTGGAGGTGCCGGCCGGCGCCATGGTGGCGGTGGTGGGGCCCACGGGCGCTGGGAAGACGACCCTGGTCAATCTCCTGATGCGCTTCTACGACGTGCAGCAGGGGCACATCTCGGTGGATGGCCGCGATGTGTCAACGTTGAGCCGCCACCGCCTGCGCCAGCTATTTGGCATGGTGCTGCAGGACACCTGGCTGTTTCACGGCACCATCCGCGACAACATCGCCTACGGCCGGGCCTCAGCCACCCCCGACGAGGTGCTGGCGGCGGCCGAGGCGGCCCACGCGGATCACTTCATCCGCACACTGCCGGATGGCTATGATACGGTGCTGAACGAAGAGGCGTCCAACATTTCGGCGGGGCAGCGGCAGCTCTTGACCATTGCCCGGGCGTTTGTGGCCGACCCGCCAATTCTCATCCTGGATGAAGCCACCAGCAGCGTGGACACCCGCACCGAGCAGGCGATCCAGCAGGCGATGGCGAACCTCATGCGGGGCCGCACCAGCTTCGTCATCGCGCATCGCCTGTCGACCATACGGGAGGCCGATCTCATCTTGGTGATGCATCATGGCCGCATTATCGAGCAGGGCACGCACGAGGGGCTGCTGCAGCGGGGCGGATTCTATCGCGATTTGTATGAGAGCCAGTTTGCCGGGCGGGACGAGCCCGCGGCCACGGCGCTGTAGCGTCCGCCCGACAGGAGAGACTGGCCCACCCCAGGGCCAAGGGAGGCATCGCGAATGTCGCTGCGAGATTCCGATTCCGATGGCGAGTGGGCGCCGATTCGCCGGCGGTTTCCGGTGATGCAGTGCCAAACCTACCTGAACTGTGCGGCGCTGGGGCCTATGCCGGACTTTCTCTTGGCCACCTACCAGCAGGCGGTGCTGGACCGCCAGCACCTCGTGCCCAGCGACGCGGCGGAGCACGCTCGGGCCGCCCTCGCGGCGTATCTGGCGGTGGACCCCGCCAGCCTGTCGTTTTGGACCAACACCACGGAAGCCATCAACGTGGTGGCGGGGTCCATTGACTGGCACCCGGGCGACGAAGTCATCGTGAACCCCATCGACTTCCCGTCCAACCTGCTGCCCTGGGTGCGCCTCAGCGATCGCGGGGTCGCGGTCAAATTTGCCAATCCGGAGGCCGGCCGCCTGCCGCTCACCGCGGTGGCCGCGGCCGTGACGCCCCGGACGCGCCTGGTGGCGCTGTCGCACGTGTTTTATCAAACCGGCTACCGGGTGGACTTGGACGCGCTCGGGGCGTACCTGCATGAGCGCAGCATTTGGCTGTCGGTGGACGGGATCCAAGCCTTGGGCCTGATGCGGCCCTCGCTTCAGCACGTGGACTTCTACATGGGCGCCTCGTTCAAGCACCTGTTGGGCCCGCGGGGCCTGGGCCTTCTGTACGTCCGCCCTGAGGTGGCCGACCGCCTCATCCCGGCCATGGTGGGATACGCCTCCGTGGACATGGACGGCGCCGATGAGGTGGCGGGCCTAGCCACCGTGGTGCGGCGCGGGGACCCCCTGCGCTACCGGACCCAGGCGGGCCGCTTTCAGCTGGCGCATGTGAACACCGAGGGTCTGTCGGCGCTGGCGGACCTGCTCACGTTTTTTGACACGCTGGGCTGGGAGGCCATCAAGGACCGGGTGCAGCAGCTGTCTGGCCTGGCGCTGGACGCGCTGGCCGAGGTGCCGGGAGTATCCGTCGTGACGCCTCGCGACGATGCCGAGCGCCTGTCGCTGGCGGTATTCCGCGTCGAAGGCTGGGAGGCGGACGCGGTGGTGGCGGAGCTCTCGCAGCGCGGCATTGTGTGCGCCGCCCGAGAAGGGGCCGTGCGGGCCGCCTTTCACATCTACAATAACGTCTCGGACGTCGAGCGGCTGGTGGCGGCCGTCTGCGCGCTGCCCGGTGCGGTGACGACTGCGGAGCCGCGGCCATGACGGTCATCGACTGACTGCTGGATGCCGACCCCGCCATTCGCTGGCAAGTCATGCAAGATCTTCAGCAGGCGCGGCCCGATGCCGTAGCGGCCGAGCGATCCCGGGTGGCCACTCTTGGCTGGGGAGCCGAGCTGCTGGGCCGGCAGGGTGTGGACGGGCGGTGGGGCGGTGCGGCGTGGAACCATGGGTGGGACGCCACCCTGCACGTGTTGGAGCTGCTGCGGCACCTGGGCCTCGATCCAACAAGTGTGGCCGCCCAGGCCGCGGTGCAGCGCGTGAGCGATCACGTAACCTGGCAGGGGTGTGGCCCCCGGAATGCGACGACCACGGATTCTTCGCCGGAGAGGTGGAGCCGTGCATCAACGGACAGGTAGCCGCAGCCGGTGCAATTTCCGCCAGGACGTCTCCCCCCTCATAGCCCGGCTGCTTTCCGAGCAGCTGGCGGACGGTGGGTGGAACTGTGCGCCCCACGAGTCAGCGCGGTCGTCGTTCAACACGACCCTCTGCCTGCTGGAAGCGCTGCTTGCGTACGAACGAGCGGGCGGAAGGCTGCACACGGCGGCAGCGCGGCTTCGCGGACAGGAGTATCTCCTGGAGCGCTGTCTCGGGCGGCGGCGCTCGACCGGCCAATCCATCACCCAGGACCGCAAAGGCGGCGGCGACTGGAGGCAATTTGCCTTTCCTGCGTGGTGGCACTACGACGTCCTGTGGGCACTTGATTACTTCGCCAGCGCCGGGTCGGATCCCGACGCCCGGGTCGAGGAGGCGGTGGCGCTGGTGCGGTCCAAGCGCGATGGGACGGGCCGGTGGCCGCTCGACACTTGGCATGCCGGCACGATGCCCATCGACCTGGGCGAGCGAGTGGGTGCGCCAAGCCGATGGATTACGCTGTGTGCGCTGCGCGTGCTGCGGTGGTGCGACCGCGCCTAAGCCCACCGCTCTCGCCGAACAGCCGGTCCTGCGGCGGGGGCGACGCCGTGCGGCGTGCTTTCACGAACCCGGCGGGTCTTCTGGGCGGCAGAAGGTCAGGCTGCCGCCTGACTCTCGGGAGGGGGGCACAGCCGCAGACGCCAGCCTGACCTCCGTGGGCAGCGTGCGTTCGGGCATCGGCCGCCCACTGTCTGAGGAGTCCCCGGCCACGGGAGCCCAAGTTAGCTTCGCGGCACTCAGCGGACGCGCCCCTCCAAAGATGCCGGCCTTCGAGCCACCGCATGGAGCTGTCCGCCTCGGAGGCCCCCCAGGTTTCACGTGCCCATGGCACAGCAGCGGCCGGCGTCGATCCGGCGGATGTCGCGGCTTCCGGCGATGGCTATCTCGGCCGCTTTCGCGGCGGCGGCCGCAAGGAAGAGGGCGGGGACACCGACCAGCGGGCCCAGCGTGGCCACGATGGCCCCTCCCGCCGGCACCATCAGGTTGGAGACGAGGCGCGACGCTGTGAGAACCACCGTGCGGTCACCCGCCGGAATTAGTTGAAGGCGAAGGCCCGTGCTCATCACCACCCAGGCCGTGTCACAAGCCGCGACTAGAGCCTCCCCAGCGGCAGGAGCCCAGGGACGGGGGATCTGGAGCATTAGGGTTCCCATCAGGCCGCCCGTGAGGAACAGTGGGTAGAGCACGCCGCGGCGAAGGCGCCGCAGCAGGGGGGGAAGGGCGAGCGTGCCAAGGATGCTGCCCAGGGAGAGGGCGGCCATCGTCAGCGAGACGCCGACAGCAGACAAGTGCAGGGAGGTTCGCAGGTAGAACAGCAGGGCACCCATCACCAGCGTGTAGCCAAAGTTGCCAACGAGCGCCTGCAGGGCCAGCGACCGGAGCGGAGCGATGCGCCAGAGCAGCTGGAGGCCTACCGCTGGGTGCGTGGGGCGCGCCGCCGGTGGCGTGTGCGCGCCGGGCGCGGCGGCGGGAGTGAGGGCACCCCCCACCATCGAGATCCCGGTGAGGATCGCCAGGAGGCCTGAAGCCCCGGCCGTCGCGAGGACGATGCCGGCGGCCGGGAGCGCCGCTAGGCGCACCATGGCCCCGACACGCTCAAGGCGGCCGGCATAGGCGGTCGCGGAGGCTCCCAGGGCAGGAATGAGCGCGCGCACGGCGGCCTCGGACAAAACGACGCCGGTGCCAATGCCTCCGGCTGCCAGAAAAAGCCACACGAAGAGACCCAGGCGCCAGCCGGTCCCGTACAGCACCAGGACGCCGCCAAGCATCAGCGCACGGCCCCACTGGCTCAGGCCGAGGGTGCGGTGCGGGCCGAATCGGGAGATCCACGGTGTGATCGCGAGGCCAGCCGCGAGCGGCACCAGCGACTCCACCACATACAACGCGGCCATCAGGGTCAGTGACCGGCTGAGGTCATAGGCGATCCAGGACAGTGCGAGCGGCAGGGCGGCATCGCCAAACACTACGGCGGACTGAAGAGCCATTAGAGGCCAATCAGCTTGGGTGGTGGCGCGGCCCGGCCACCGCCCCCGCCGGCCCGTCACGCCCGCCGCTCCCGTCGCGCCTCCTCGGCCACTCTGAGAGCGCCCTGCAGCAGCCGAAGAGACTCCAGCACCGTGTTGCGGTGCTCGGGGGGGATCTCGCCCAGGATGGCTTCCGCTTGGTCGTTCAGCGCCTGCTGCACGGCTTGGGCGCGGCGCTCGCCCGCTGGCGTCAGGTGAATCAGAGTCACTCGACGGTCGGATGGGTCTGCTCGCCGCTCCACCTCTCCGGATCGGTGGAGTTGCTCAACGGCACGGCTCGCCCAGGGCACATCGGTGCCCAGGTGGGCTGCTAGCTCTGACACCGGCAGGGCCGTGCCGGAGCTCAGCGCCGTCAGCGTGAGGCACTGTGCTTCGGACGCCAGCCCGCAGCAGGTGAACGCACGGCGCTGCAGGCGCGCAAAGGTTCTCGTCACATCCCGCAGCAGGTTCATGGCCGAATCCCTCGGCTCCATCTCCTCGCCTCCTATATAGGTAAGCTACAATAATTGTATATTACAGCGATAGGATGGCTCCTGCAAGGGCCGGCCGGGCACGGAGCTTCGGGATGATGCCGAGCGTCTGTTGCTGGCGGTGGGCCGGCGCGCAGGCGACCCCGTCGGACGGCCATATGGCCCCGAGGCCCCCAATGCGCGAGGAGAAGTAGCCACTCCCTCGGCGACGGGGAAGTCAGGCGCGAGAAGCGGCGGTCCGCCGCGGGCATGAGGATGTATCGACGGGTGATGCCCCTGGCCGGCGGACGGCAATCCCCTTGAGACGCCCGGAGGACTTGCTGAAGCCAGTCGACGCGGGTGCTCAGGTGGGGCACCGCAGCGTGGCTATCGCCGAGGCTCTGCGCGAGTACTTGCGCATGCGGGCCCTGCAGCAAGCGGTTGGCCAACGCCGCGGCCTGCTGAGAGGCGCCGACACCCCGCGGCATTCGGATCAGGACGCAGGCGGCCGGGTAGAAGCGCTCCGGCCCGATTGGTCCTTAGAGCCTCCGCAATCCCAAGACAGGGCAGCAAAGTGAGTGCGTACCTGTTGGATGCCAGCGTCGTCATTGACTGGCTGTGGCCGCGACCCTGTCGGCGACTGGATAGAGCGTGTCGGAAGTACTGGCGGGTGTCGCGCCCCCGGACCGGCACCAGGTGTCGGCGCTGCGCTGGCGAGCCGTCACCTGTCAAGCATTCACCAGCGCGGGACACCTCTCCTGGCGACAAGACCGAGCCGGCAATCGGCGGCCTCTTCCCGACTTGCTGCAGGCCGCGATTGCCCTGGAAGGCAATCTAACGGTTGCCACGTCTAACGCGCGGCACTTCCTCGATGTGCAGGGGATAGACGCGGGGTCCTGCCAAGGCGGCGGGGGGTCCCCCTAAGCCGCCTGCCGCGGGTGCCGGGCAGAGCCTTACGGGACGCGGATCCGCTCCCGCAGTCGGTCCGCCACTGCCTCGATGGCCGCAAGACCCACATCGGGCCCGGGGGTGCCGAAGATGCGGGGACCGCGGAACGCTACCGGGTGACTTTTGGGGCGCGGGACTAAGAGCCAGTGGAGGTGCGAGCAATCGGCGGCTTCCGCCAGCAGCACGTGATAAACCTTCTCCGGAGGCTCGGGCAGGGCCGCGCGCAGCGCTCCCACGATCCGTGCCGCGATCACCCCCAGGGTGCTGGCTTCCTCCGGTGTCCGATCGTCCAGAAACTCCACGTGGCGCAGGGGCTTTAACACCAGCCAGCCCAGAATCGGGCCGGGGTCGACACGGTGATCCACCTGCCAGAGGCTATCGCGATAAATAATGCCGCCGGCATTGACCTGGCAGGCCAAGCAGGTGCGCGAGTCCATCAAGCGTCATCCTCTCTTTGGATCTCCTAGACAGGATGCAGCAGGGCCGCTCTTGGCGCCATCATCGTGAGGCGGGCCGCGGCCTGTCACGCTGCGAGCTGCCCTGAACCTTTGCTCAGCGTTCGTGGCATGGCTGGGCTATGTCACAGCTCATGGCAACGCTGGTCCGGCCGGTGGTGACGCCAGGTGCGCGCGCGAGCGGCCCGCACCGCGCCCGGAAGCTACCGCCGCTGTCATTCCTCGGGGTACTGTCGCACATGCAGGACCGCGATGACCGTGATCCGGTCGGTGGATACTGTGAAGTACACCGCGTAAGGAAAGCGACAGACGAGTGCCCGGCGGACCTCGCCATCAATGGCAGAGAATTGCAGAGGGTTGTCCTCTGCCCGAAGGAGCAAGCCGTCCAGCAGCGCTAAGAAGCGCTCGCCCAGCCCTAGACCATGCAGCAGTGTCGTCGATATCCCGATGAGAGGCCGAGGCCATGCGAATCGCGCGCTTCACGCAGGGGCTTAGATCGTCGGCGCAAGTTCCGCTTGATGGCATCGCGAACGTCGTTCCAATCCTGTGGGTGGGGGTCCGGGTCGGCCAGCCGCTGCCGAATGATTTCCCGGTGCCAATCCGGTGAAGGAACGTAGCCGTCAGACGTTGCCATGCGGTCCCACAGGGATTGCACATCGTCAACTATTTCGTCGGCCGGCAGATTATCGAACCCGGGCGGGAGCCACGGAACTCGTGTGGACATGAGATGCCTCCCCGCGTAATGACGGCACGCGGTGGCATCAGCCGGGCCTCGGATGACCAAGGCAAACCCTAAGGTGACGGACGGTCGGCGGCTTAGGGCCGGGCGCGACGCTTAAGCGGCGGCAGGCCAGCTCCGGCCGCCCCAAGAGCACGAGGGGGGCTTGGTGGCCGGCTCACCCCCCCGCGCGGATGGGTGACCCAGTCGCGGTGGCCATCCCGCGCCGTCGCGAAGCTGAGGTGCCAGATGAGCGCGATCGCCAGGCGCGTCAAGGTGGTGTCGATGTCCGGCCCATGGCCCGTGCGGACGGAACTGGCGTCGGAGGCACCGCTTCTTTCTGCGATTCGCTCTTCGATGTGGTGCAACGCCTCGATGGACCAGTGCTGCCGCGCGGCCTGCGCGAGGCTCCATCGTGCTGCGCGGGGCGGATCGTCACCTGTTCGCGGCGTGCGACCTGCTCCGCCGCCGGGAGCGCGATCCGGTAAAACACCGCCTACACGTGCCTCGTGCGGGTCTCCTGCCGCCCGTACGCCGTCTCGTGTACGGTTGGCGAAGGGGAGTCAGAGCAGTCCCGGCCGTGTGCCAAGAGCGGACGGAGACGCGGTTGGCTGTCTTTGAGGAGATGCGCCCCGCCTCGGTCCAGTGGCCATCGTCGTCTGGCACGGGGCGGTGGCGAGGAAAGAGCCAGCCCCCAGCCCCGATGCGCCAATGCTGACACGCCCGGTGTCCCTTATAATGACCAGCGAAGGGACAGCTGGGGGGAGGCGGGCCATGGGCCAGGTGCTCCTGGTGCCCGGCGGCCTCGGGCCCCACATGGGCGCGTCGGCGGTGCGCGACGCGGCCGCTCGCGGGCTAGAGCGCTCGGGCTGGGACGTGGTGGGCGCCCCCTTGATGCTGGGAGAAGCCGGCACGGTGGAGGCGATGGTCCGGCAAGTGGGCGGGCGCGTGTACTCCGTGCCGGTGCGCGGCGGCGAGCCGATTCGATATGGCGCCCTCGCCGATGGCACCGCCATTTTGGACCGCACCTCCGTACAGGAGCACACCACCCAGAGCTTGGCCGTGGTGCTGAAGCGCGTGTGGGAGCGCACGCCGCGGCGAGTGTTGCTGGCCTTGGGCGGTGTGCGGCAGACCGACTTTGGCCGCGGCCTGTACCAGGGCCTCGGCATCGAGCCGGGCGGCGGCTTGCCGCGCTGGCCCCTGCCGGCCCCGGTCACGCATTTGGTGCTGGAGCCCAGCACGGTGCCCGTGGCAGGGTTGCGCGCGCGGGCGTGGGTGACGCGGCTGGAGGAGTGGCGCCAGCGCCCGGTGGGCCACTACAGCGGCGAGCTGGGTCCGGCGCTGGCGGCCTTGGGAGTGGACGCCCGGCCGGCGGCCGCGTACTTGATCCACTATTTGAAGCTAGCGCCCACCTTAGACGTGGCCGACTGGATTTTGACCGTCGTGCCGACCGTGGGACCGCCGGTGTACGGCGGCATTGGGGCGTGGGCGGCCGAAGTCGCTCGGCGCGGCCGCCGCCCCACCTGGGTGCTGGTGGGGCAGCTGGCGCGCGGCTACCAGGACCTGTATCGCGCGGGGCCGGTGGGACTGTACCCGCTGCTGGACCAGATTCAAACCCAGCGCCAGTCCGAGCGCCGGTCGGTGACGATGGTGGAGCAGGCGGCGTTTCGGCTGGGGGTGGCGATGGCGGCAACCTTGTCGCCCGCGCCGCGCTCCGGCCGCCGCCACGAAAGGAGTGCGGAGCAAGATGGCCGGTAATCCTCCCAGCTACGAATCGATTACGTGGGCGGTGAATCCAGACACGCGGGTGGGGGTGCTAACCCTTAACCGCCCCGACGCGCTGAATGCGTTTACCAACCAGATGCTGGACGAGCTCTCAGATGCCTTAAAGCGGGCGCAGCGCGACCCGGCGGTGGGTGCCCTGGTGATTGTCGGCGCGGGCCGGGGATTTTCCGCCGGGCAGGACTTGAAAGAGCACGTGGCCAACGGCGGGGCGGCCAGCATTGGGGATCATCTGCGCACGCGGTACAACCCCATCATCGAGCGGCTGTACGGGCTAGCGAAGCCCACGCTGGCGGCGGTGAACGGCGTGGCGGCCGGGGCGGGCATGAGCCTTGCGCTGGCATGCGACCTTCGGGTGGCGGGCACCCACACCCGCCTGGTGCAGGCGTTTGTGGGCGTGGGGCTGGTCCCCGACTCCGGGTCCACGCTGCTGCTGCCCATGCTGGTTGGGCCGGCGCGGGCCTTGGAGATGGCGCTCTCCGGCAAGCCTGTCGGCGCGGACGCCGCCCTCGCCTGGGGCCTGGTGAACCGGGTGGTGGAGGACGAGGCCGTGCTGGCCAACACTGTGGCGTGGGCCGAGGAATTGGCGGCGGCGGCGCCCAAGGCGGTGGAGCTCATCAAGCGGGGCATCCGGCGGGGCAGTGCGCAGGCCCTGCAGGACGCCTTGCAGTACGAGTCGTGGCTGCAGGCGACGGCCGCCGCGACGGCTGACCACCAAGAAGGACTGGCGGCCTTTTTGGAGAAGCGGCCGGCCCGCTTCACGGGCCGATAGTGGCGGGCATGACGTCATCGACGGCGGTGGTGGTGGGGGCTGGCACGATGGGGCGCGGCATCGCCCAGGTGCTGGTGGAGTCCGGCTGGCGCGTGCATATGGTGGATCCGATGGGTGACGCGGCAGCCCAGGGGCAGGAGGCGGTGCAGGCGGCATGGGCGCGGGCGGTGGCCCGGGGCCGCCTGGACGCGGCCCACGCCGCCGCGCTCGAGGCATCGCTGGACGCCGCGCCGGACTATGAGCGGGTCGAAGGGCCCCCCGCCTGGGTGATTGAGGCGGCATCGGAAGATCTGGAGCTCAAGCGCCGGCTGCTGGCGGAGTTGGAGTCGCGGTGGCCGGCGGGCACCCGCCTGGCCAGCAACACCTCGTCGCTCACCATCGCGTCGCTGCAGGGGGGCCTTCGCCACCCCGAGCGGCTCGGGGGACTTCATTTTTTCAATCCCGTGCCGCGCATGGCGCTGGTGGAGGTGATTGCCTCCCCGGCGACCGGGGCGGCGTGGACAGCGGCTGCCTTTGACTTGGCGCGCGGCCTGGGCAAAACCCCAGTGCCGGCCCCGGACCGGCCGGGATTTTTGGTGAACCGCGTCATGCGCCCCTTCTATGCGGAAGCACTCCGGCTGGTGGAAGAAGAGGTGGCTCCCCCCGAGGTGGTGGATGCAGTCATGGAGGGGGCCGGCTTCCCCATGGGGCCATTTCGCCTAATGGATCTGGTGGGCATCGACGTCAATCTGGCCGTGACCGCCGCGGTGTACGCGCAAACCTTTGGCGAGGACCGCTACCGGCCGCATCCCCGCCAGCAGATGATGCGAGATTTGGGGTGGCTGGGGCGAAAGCGCGGCCGCGGGTTTTACGACTACCGGCCCAGCACCGATCTCCCCACGGAGGCGCCACCCGCCCCACCGCCGGAGGCTCCGCGGTCAGGGGGACTGGTGGCCGGCTCGCCTGCCTTCCAGCAGGCGTGGCGCAGGCTGTCCCTACCCGGCCGCCTGTCCGACGAGCCCCCGGAGCCCGGTTTGCTCCGCTTTTGGGTGGATCCGGATCCTGGGGCTGAGCCGCCGCGGCCGGCGGGGCCGGCCACGCTGTTAGTGGTGGACGGCACGCGCCAGCACGTGGAGCCCCTGGCGGCGCGCTGGGGGCGGCCCGTCGTGGGCTTTGACCCCGCCTTGGTGCTGGCGGGCGCGAAAGTCATGACCGTGTCGGGCTACCAGGGGCCGGAGGTGGCGCAAATTTTCGCGCCGCTCCGGGTGGTGCCGGTGGAGGATGCCATTGGCCACGTTTTCAGCCGCATTGTGTGCTCGCTGGTGGATGAGGCGCTGCGGTTTCGCCCGCGGATCGACCCGGCGGTGGTGGACCGGGCCGTGGAGCTTGGAGTGAATCACCCGCGGGGCCCGCATGCGTGGCTGGGGCGCCTGGGGGCAGAGCGGGTGGCGGCGGTGCTGGCCGCGCTCCGCCTGGTGGGCGGCGAGCGCTATCGGCCGTCGGAAGATTTGCTGCGTGCCGCGGAGCGGGAGCCTCACGCATCACTAGCAGAGAGAGGCGGGATCTGACATGACGCAGGGCTTGCAGGAGGTTTATGTGGTGGCTGCGGCGCGCACGCCGGTGGGCCGCTACCGCGGGGCGCTCTCCGCGGTGCGGCCAGACGACTTGGCGGCGCTGGTGTTAAAAGCCGTGGTGGAGCGGGCGGGGGTGGATCCGGCCGCTGTCGATGACGTGCAGCTGGGGGCCGCCAACCAGGCGGGGGAGGACAACCGCAATGTGGCCCGCATGGCGCTGCTGCTGGCGGGGTTTCCCGTGACCGTGCCGGGGGCGACCGTCAATCGGCTGTGTGGATCGTCGCTCGAGGCGATAAACCATGCCTTTCACGCCATTCGGTGCGGCGAAGGCGACATCGTGGTGGCTGGCGGGGTGGAAAGCATGACCCGTGCGCCGTGGGTGCTGCCCAAAGCCGACCGCGCCTTTGCCGGAGGCAATCAGACAATGTACGACACCACCATCGGGTGGAGGATGATCAATCCGCGGCTGGCTGAGCAGTACCATCCCTACAGCATGGGCGAAACCGCGGAAAACCTGGCGGAGCGATACCACCTCTCCCGCGAGGAGCAGGATGCCTTCAGCCTGGAGTCCCATCGCCGAGCGGTGGCGGCCCAGGATGCAGGTGCCTTTGGCGAGGAGCTGGTGCCAGTGCCCGTGCCGCGCCGCACGGGCCTGGTGGTGGTGGACCAGGATGAGCATCCCCGGCGCGACACCACTCTCGAGCAGCTCGGGCGCCTCAAGCCGGCGTTTCGGGATGGAGGCACGGTCACGGCGGGCAACAGCTCGGGCATCAATGACGGGGCGGCGGCCCTGGTGCTGATGTCCGAGCGGGCCATGCGGCAGCATGGCTGCCAGCCGTTGGCCCGCGTGGTGGCCACGGGGGTGGCCGGAGTGGATCCGGCGGTGATGGGCATTGGGCCGGTGCCGGCCACGCGCCAGGCGCTGGCCCGCGCGGGCTGGAATCTGTCCAGCCTAGACCTGGTGGAGCTCAACGAGGCGTTTGCGGCGCAGAGCCTGGCGGTGCTGCGCGAGCTGCCGCTGGAGCGCGCGCGCGTGAATGTCAGCGGCGGCGCCATTGCGCTGGGGCATCCGCTGGGCGCGAGCGGGGCCCGCATCCTCACCACGCTGCTGTATGGGATGAAGCGCCGCGGGGACCGGCGCGGGCTCGCGACGATGTGCATCGGGGTGGGGCAAGGGATTGCCACCCTGGTGGAGCGGGTCTAGCACGCGGCAAGCGGACACCGCAGGAGAGGAGCTAGCCCATGAGCCAGGAGATGAGCCAGGAGGCATTGGATCGGGCGATCGCGTTTATTCGCGTGTGGCTGAAAGCTCGGCACGCGGAGGCGGATTGGCCGGGCGCGGCGGTGGCGATTTCCCAGCGTGGGACCCTTTTGATGAACGAAGCATATGGCTGGGCCAACGTGGAGCGAAGGATTCCCATGATGCCCGCGCATCGATTCCGGATTGCCTCCCACTCGAAGACGTTTACCGCTACGGCCCTGATGCTGCTGGTGGAGGACGGGCGCGCGCGCCTGGACGACCCGGTGGTCCAGTATGTGCCGTGGCTCCGCGGCCACCGCGACGAGCGGTGGCCGCATGTCACCCTGCGGCAGCTGCTGTCACATGGCGCGGGGGTGATTCGCGATGGCCGCGAAACCGACTACTGGCAGCTGGTGCGCCCCTTTCCGGACCGAGCGCAGTTCGAGTCCGAGATGCTGGACAACGACCTGGTGCTGGAAAACAACACGAGGCTGAAGTACTCAAACTATGGCTACACCCTGCTGGGACTCGTGGTCGAGGCGGTGTCGGGCCAGCCGTATAACCAATTTGTCGTGGACCGCATTATAAGGCCCTTAGGACTGCAGCACACCGCCCCCGAGTACGAAGCGGGCGAGGCCGATCTGGCGACCGGGTACTCCCGGCGGGATAATCAGCAGCGCCGGCCGCTCCCGCATGTGAGCACCCACGCCATGTCATCGGCGACAGGCTTTATTTCCACGGCTGCCGACCTGTGCCGGTGCTTTACCGCCCACATGGTGGGCTCGGGGCAGCTCCTGTCGGATGAGTCCAAGAAGGAGATGCAGCGCGAGGCGTGGGCGGCCAAAACCCCGGGCGCCAGCGAGCGCACCGGCTATGGCTTGGGTTTCGTCGTGCAGGAGCTGGGCGGGCACCGTGTGTTTGGGCACTCGGGCGGGTTTCCGGGCTTCATTACCCTAAGCGCGGCCGCCCCCGACGCCGGCTTGGCGGTGGTGGCGCTGACCAATGCCGATGGCCCCGCGGCCAGCATCGTCAAAGGCATCTATCAGGTGATCCAATACTTCCAGGAACACGCCACCGCATCAAGTGCTATCCCAACACACGATGGCCGCCGGCTGGAGGGGCACTATCTCAACCTGTGGGGGGCCGTGCTGCTCGTGGCTGCGGGCGGCAGGATGGTGACGGCGGATCCCGGGTCGTGGGACCCGTTTGCCGCCTCGGAGGCGCTGGAGTTCGTGGACGGAGATACGCTCCGCGTAGCCGAGGCCAGCAGCTTTGGGTCAGAGGGAGAGCTGGTGCGGTTCCGCTGGCGCGAGGGCCAGGTGGAGACGGTGAGCTATGCCGGATCCACGATGTGGCCCGAGCGGGCCTGGCGCCAGCGCCAGGACGGGCCGTAGGCATCTGGCGAGGGAGGCTTCACCTCCGCAGCGCGCCACCTCTCGCCAAGTAGCGCCAGCGCCCCCTGGGTCTTCCCAGGGGCGCTGGCTTTCACAGACAGGATCCGCGGATCAGTGGGGGCCAGGACCGCCAGGCCCACCCGGCCCGCCAGGGCCCCCCGGGCCACCCGGCCCGCCAGGGCCCCCCCGAGTGATGAGCAGGAGGTCCGAGGCCAAGCGGTCGACGTTCAGGCCGCCCAGTCCCGTGGCCGCGTTGTAGCCCGGGCGGACCGAGTACACGCCGTTATTGCCAAACGCCACCGGGCTCAAGATGCCCGGGTCCAGGCGCGACAGCGGGTACAGCGCGTAGTTGACGTTTCCGAGGCCGGTGCCCAGCACATTGGCCAAGTCCGCCACGTAGCCGGCAAACAGCGGGGCCGAGGCGCTGGTGCCGCCCACGGGGTAGGCGATGCCGCCGAGATAGGTGAAGTAGCCGGGGGTGACCACCGATGCCGGCAGTGACACATCGGGGTTGCCGCGGCCCGCGCGAGGCGGCACGAATCCCGCTTGGTAGAACGGGGCTGGCTCCACTTGGCTGTACCCGCCGGAGGCCATCATGTTCTCCATCTCTAGGAACGAGAGCAGCGTCGAGCGCGGAATCTCCCGCCCTAAGTTGCCGCCCCACATCGCCAGCTGGTTGGCATGGCCTGCGGCAACAGCCGCTTCCAGGCCACCGAGCGCGCTGACGTTGCTGCTGCTGGCCGGGTAGCTGGGCTGAGGGGTGGTGTTGCCGTACTGAGCACCGGAAAACGCACCGCTGTCGCCGGCCGACGCGACCACGGTCATGCCTTCAGCGTTGGCCATGGCGGCAATCATGTCCATGGACTGCTGCGCGCCCGGCTCCAGCTGCTGAATCACCAGGTCCCCAGCGCCGTAGCTGATGCTGAACACGTTGGGGCGCACGGCTTTGGGCTCCATCGCCGCATGGGCCAGCGCGCTCCGGATGCTGCCGGCCTCAAAAACCTGGATGTGCGCTCCTGGCGACGCCGTCTCCATCATCTGCAGGTCCAGCGACAGCTCTTCTTCAATGCCCGGCATGCTGTTCGGGCAGGAGGTATCGGTGCAGGCGTTGGGGCCGGTGTAGCCCACCGATACCGAGGGAGCCGGCAAGCCAAACTGGCTGGCAAACAGGTTCACGTCACTTTCGGAGACGCTGGCCACATTGCCTGCGGTGTAGACCCCCAGCTTGCCCGGGCCCCCTTGGCTCACCAATCCGCTGGCGTTCAGCGCCGTGTTGACCGAATTGGTGTCTGGGTTCCACAAACAGATCGTGGAAGGCATCTGGGCCGCCGGCACGCCAAACAGGTTTAGCTGGCAGGTAGTGGCCGACGGGCCCTGGAACGTGGCCGTGGGCAACACCACCGTGGCGCTGTAGGTGCCATCGCCCACCGTCAGCGCGACCTGGGCCTTTTGAGCCTGGGACAGGGAGAAGTCGGCCACAAACTGGCCGGCACTGTTGGTGAGGGTGGTGTCCACGAACGACGAGGCGCCTTGAATCGTCCCCCCCACCGCCTGGAGCACGGCGTTGGGATCCGGCTGGCCGTTCAGCGTGGCCGTGATGAGGTAGTGCACCGCCAGGCCCGGGGTGCGGTGCCCCTGGGTCAGCCGCACGGCCGTCACGGCAAAGGGCCCGCTCTGGGCGGTCCCGACTTTGCCACGTGGGGCCGGCTTCATCGCGGACAGCGCCTCGTGAACCACGGTCAGCGCGTGGCGGCCTGAGATTTTATGCAGCGGTGCGGGCCGCACTGCGGACGTGGTCAGCCCGCCCACACTTTCTGCCACGCGCAGCGCGGAGGGAATCGCGATCGCGCCCAGCGGTGCCACGAACGCCCCGTCCTTCTTGCTGGAAAACCGCGTGAGTGTGGTCGAAAACAGATGATTGACCTGGGCCACGGTGCCGCGCACGGACAGAATGGGGCCCGCGAGGCTCACCGCGAAGCCGCGGTGGGTCAAGAATGACTCCAGCTGGTGCACGGCACCGGCGCTTGGCCCAAAGCGCCGCAGCAGCTGGGCGCGCGACAGGAACTGATGGTACTGGGAAGATCCTGGCGTGCTCACCGCCGTGGCGAAGTTCGCGAGGCCCGTGGGATTTCTTGATGCGAGCACAAGGTCAAACGTCCATGGCGATCCCGATGAAGCCGGGCCCACCGCATGGCTGGCCGCCAACACCGCAGGCGGAAGCAAGTGGGCACTGGCCGGCAGCCGGGGGGGTGCGGGCGTGTGTGCCGCCTGGGCGCCCGCCGGCACTCCGGCAGCCAGCAGCGCGACGAGCCCAGACAGCGCCACACCGCTCCCAATTCGGGACCAGGGCGACTGGTTCATCAGCAAAGCCTCCCTTTTTAGGACTACCTGGAATCTCGTTGCATCCGCGGCAACTTGCAGCCCAACCTCTGGGCCTGATTGCCGCAAACTGGCACTTCGCTGGATGCAGCGGCAAATCCTGCTGGGTGAGAGGTGAAGTTTCGAGCGCGGCCGCGGCCGATGAGAGCTTGCCATTCTAAGTTCCGCGTCACCCCATATCTGTTTGGGGTAAGGGGGTTGAGCTGTGGGCCACCGTCTGCAGCACCATGGGGCACCGCTTGGGCTAGGTGTGGTCGGCGGGATGTTGGCCGCGACCCTCCTCTGGTGGGTGCGGCCAGTGTCCGGCGTGCGGCCGGCGCCTGCGGCGTCATCGGCCTGGCCGGTGGTGCAGATTGTGCGGCGGGCGGACCCCTCGGTGGTGGCGGTGCTGAATGAGCAGCGGCGGGGCGGCGTGCTGGCTACACGTGGGCTGGGCTCGGGGGTGGTGGTGAATGGGCAGGGCGACATCGTCACCAACTATCACGTAGTGGCGGGAGCCTCCGCCGTCGTGGTCGTCGCCGCTGGGCACCCGTATCGAGCCCGGGTGGTGGGCGTCGATCCCGCGACCGACCTGGCCGTGCTGCAAATCCCCGACCACCATCTGCCGTACCTTCCGCTGGCAAACTCCAGCCGAGTGCAGCCAGGCGAGTTGGTAGTGGCCATCGGCCAGGCGCTGGGGCTGTCTCACTCCGTGACCGCCGGGATTGTATCGGCGCCGGACCGGACGCTGTACCGGGACGGCTGGACCTATCACCTGATCCAGACGGACGCCGCCATCAACCCTGGCAACAGCGGGGGGCCCTTGGTCAATCAGCAAGATCAGGTGGTGGGGATTAACTCCAGCAAGATTGCGCGCACCGGGGTGGAGGGCATTGGCTTTTCCATCCCCTCGGACACCGTGCGCTATGTGCTGCAGGAAATCTTGCGCTATGGGCAAGTGCGCCGGCCGTGGGTCGGCATTCAAGTGGCCAATCCCGCCCGCAGTGGCGCGGGGCTTTTGGTCGTAGAGGTGTATCCCGGCAGTCCCGCCGCCCACGCCGGCATTCAGCCCGGCGACTTCTTGCTGCGCATGGCCGGCCACCCCGTGAAAAGCGTCCGAGAAGTCGTGTCCGTGCTGGAGCACGTAGCCATAGGCTCGGCTGTCCCGCTGGTGCTGGGCCGTGGCAGTGAAACGCTGTCGGTCACGATTAAGCTGGCCGTGCGCCCCAAAGCCAATGCCCCCGCCCTGTAACGAGTGGTGTCCGTCACAGGCCCACAAAATCATGGCCGCGCCAGCATCTGGGCCCTTAGTGAATCGCAGCCCCACCACGGCCGGGCGCCTCCTGCCCAGCGCTTTCTCCGGCAGATCCGCGCGCCGCACCGCTCGCTCCGCAACATGAAGATTCACTGTCAGCGGAAGGGCCTCGGCCAGCCACGTGCCTCCCGCACCGTCGCGGGCGTGTGGCACCGGCGTCTCGGTGAAGCGCTTCCGCGTCGCCTTCGGATCGCCGATCCGCCTCCGCCGCCTGCCGGATGGGTGCATCCAATCCGCTGCAGGGACCACCTTCTCATCCTGTAAGCCACTGCCGCTCAGTTGTGCCGGTCCCCGGCTTTGGAACTGATGCTCAAGCCACGCTCCTGCAGGACGGCCAAGGGGCGATTCTCGACCTGCCACCGGTCGGACTGCATTTCAGCGAAAGGTTGTCGTGGGTGGTTCTCATAGCAGCCGGGGGAGGCTGACGCGCTTTCCCTAGCCTGCTGGGCCGCGATCCCGCGAGACTCTGCCCGCCTTGGGTCTGCCTCCAGCGCATTCCTGCGCCGCCAGGTGGCCAAGGGCAGCATGCAGCTCAGCAAGACGCTTTGGTGAAGCATATCGTCGCGGAGCGCCTGGCGGGGCATCTCCTGCCGCCCGTCCGGGTGCGTGTTTAGCTGCACGACGAGGTCGTGACAGTCCTCCCCCGCGAATGCCCTCATGCCACCCGCGGCCTTCGTCGGTCGATCCCCCGATCCGTGCCGTTTGTTCCCACTAGTAGGTCCATTCTTAGATGGTGACTTATTGGAAGAGTTGGGGGCACACTGGGTTTATCCGTTCTAGGAGGTGACCCCCGTGGCCCATCCCCGCACCATTCCACCGGTGACCGTCAGCGCCGAGGACCGTACCTACGTGGATCGCCTCGCGCGGTCGCGCACGGCGCCCGCCCGGGCTGTAGCCCGGGCCCGGGTGCTGACGGCGTATGCCGACGGCGCCAGCTGT
>JAJZWV010000022.1 GCA_021846505.1 Bacillota bacterium | reverse complement strand
AGCGACGGGAGGATGGAGGATGCGCGCAATCCTGGTGGAGCAGGGCGGTGGGCCTGAGGTACTGGCAGTGCGGGAGCTTTCAGACCCGGTGCCGGAGTACGGCGAGGTGCTGGTGCGGGTGCGGGCTGCGGGAGTGAATCGGCGGGATGTGTGGGCTCGGCGAGGCCAGTTTGGCATTCCAGCCAGCGGGCTGGTGCCGGGCAGCGACGCCGCCGGCGACATTACGGCCGTAGGCCCAGGGGTGGTGGGGTGGCAGGTGGGCGACCGCGTGGTGGTGTACCCGGCCACCAGCTGTGCGCGATGCGAGTCGTGTCGGCTGGGACGGACCAACGCCTGTACGGTGTTTTCCCCCGCAAGCGGGGCTTACGCCGAGCTGATGGCGGTGCCGGTGTCCCGGCTGGCGGCCATGCCCTCCGGCATCACGTTCGAGGAGGCCGCGACTATCGGAGTGCCCTACTTGACCGCCGAAGAGGCGTGGATCCGCGCGGAGGCGCGGCCGGGCCAAGTCGCCGTCATCTGGGGCGCCACCGGGGGGCTCGGAGTGGCAGCGGTGCAGCTGGCACGCTTGCGCGGCCTGCGGGTGCTGGCCGTCACGCGGGATGAAGACAAGGCCGAGCGCCTGCAGCGCGAAGGTGCCCAGGAGACGCTCCTGTGGGATGGGAAAGGCAGTCTGGTGGCGGAGGTGGAGCGCCGCACGGGCGGCTTGGGTGCGGATGCGGTGCTGGACCCACTGGGCGCCGCGACGTTTGGCCAGTCGGTGGCGATGGCCCGGCGCGGCGGGGTGGTGGTGGCTGTGGGGGCGACCACCGGCAGCCGCGCCGAGCTGGAGCTTCGTGAGGTGTTTACAAAGCGGCTGACACTGGTCGGCGCCTTTTTGGGCGGCGCCGGCTTGCTGCCGCGCCTGCTGGGGTTGTTTTCCCGAGGGGGCCTCACTCCGGTCATCGATCGGGCGCTGCCGCTGGACGAGGCGGCGGAGGCGCATCGGCTGTTGGAAAGTGGGCAGGTGTTTGGCAATTTGGTGCTGACGCCCTAAGGGCGCGGGCAGCCTACGGCGGCGCGATGGCCGGCAGCCACACGGTGAAGCGCGCCCCACCGTGGGGCTGGTTGTTGGCCGCGACCTGTCCGCCGTGGGCTTCCACCAGCGCCTTCACGATGGCAAGGCCGAGCCCCATGCCACCACGGTCGCGGCTGCGGGCGGCGTCGCCCCGGTAAAACCGCTCAAACAGATGAGGCAAGACGTCGCCGGGGATGCCTGGCCCTTCGTCGTCCACCACGATTCGCGCCCGTCGGCCGAGAGGGCCGACGCGAATCGTCACGGTGCCGTTGGCCGGGGTGTGCCGGAGCGCGTTGGCTACCAAGTTCATAACCACCTCCATCAGGCGGTCGGGGTCAATGTTGGCCCAAACCGGGTCGGCTTCTAACGTCAGCCGACTCCCGCCGAGCGCGCGCAGCGTGGGCTCATGATCCTGGAGCCAGCGGGACAGCTCCACCGGCTCTTGGTGCAACTCTTGGCTGGGCGCCGCATCCAGGCGCGACAGCGTCAGGAGCTGTGTCACCAGGCGTGTCAAGCGGCGGGTTTCCCGCTGCATGGCCGTGAGGGCTTGGCGGCGCTCTTCGGGACTGCCTTCGTCCTGCTCCCACAACTGCAGAAAGCCGGACACTGCGGCCAGGGGGGTGCGCAGCTCGTGGGACGCATCCGCCAGAAAGCGCCGGGTCTCAGCCTCGGCTTCGCGCTGGCGGCGGAACGAGTCCGCTACTGCCAGCGACATGCGGTTCACCGCCTCTCCAAGGCGGGCCAGCTCCCGCGGCGCGCGCGCCACCTCGGCGACTTGCCCGTACTTGCCGGCCGCGATGTCCTCCGTGGTTTGAATGACGCGCGCGAGGGGGTCCAGTGTGCGCCGGACACTCACAGCGCCCAGCCAGCCGACCGCTCCCAGCACGGCCAGGGCCAGCAGTGAAAACAGCACGGTGTCTTCGGTCAGGATGTGGCTGATGGAAGCGGTCGACACCATGAGCCACAGCGTGCCGAGGAAGTGGCCGTGCTCGTGGAGGGCAGTGGCCACCACCACTCGGCCGCTCCACACCGCATAGCTGCCGGTGGCGGGCACAGGGGGGCGGACATTGGCGGGAAGGCTGGCCGAGTTGGCAATGGAAAACCCGCTGGAGTTGGCGACCAGCACCTCCACGCCCGGGGCGTGAAAGTGCTGAAACAAAATGGGCACGAGCGTGGCAAAGGTGTTGTGGGAAATTGAGTGGTGCAGGATGGGCGCCAGCACGGCCAGTTCTCCCTGGAGCGTCGAGGCGCTTTGGTTCAGCAGCACGCGCTGCAACACCAAATACTGCGAAGCGCCCGCCACGGACAGCAACACCACCAGCAGCAGCAGCTGCAGCCCAATCAGCGTGCGGGTCAGCGAGGGGCGCCCGCGTGTGAGCCTCATGCTAGCTGCCCAGCCGATACCCGAATCCGCGGACAGTTTGGATCACAGTCTTGTCCCGATCCTGCAGCTTGTCCCGCAGGCTGGAGATGTGCACTTCCACCAGGTTTTCGTCTGCGCCGTAGTCGTGGCCCCACACATGCGTCAAAATGTCAGTCCGTGTCAGCACGCGGTGCGGGTTCAGCAGCAGGTATCGCAGCAACTGATACTCGCGGGCGGTGAGCTGCACTTCGCGTCCTCCACACTGTACGCGGTGGGCCGGGTCGTCCATGGTGAGGGCGTCAAACGCCAGGGTGGTGGCGGGCGCCTCCACCCGGCGCAAGCCAGCCCGGATGCGCGCCAGCAGCTCGTCCACGGCGAACGGCTTCACCAGGTAGTCGTCCGCCCCGCCGTCCAAGCCGGCGATGCGGTCAGCAACGGTGTCGCGCGCTGTGAGCATCACAATATAAAGGTTAGGGTCTTGGCGCAGCCGCCGGCATAGCTCGAAGCCGTCGACGTGTGGCATCATGACGTCGATGACAGCGGCGGCCGGCTGGAAGGCTGGCAGGCCCGCGAGCGCCTCCTCGCCGTCCGCGAAGGTGGCCACCTCATATCCGGCGCGTGACAGCGCCATGCGCAGCAGGTCGCGGAGGCTCTCCTCGTCGTCGACCACCATCACGCGGCTGGCCATGCTACGGGGTGGGCCGCACCGGCGCGGCGGCTGGGCCGGGGGGATTCATGTCATCATCATGCGTTGGGTGCGCCGGCATGAAATATTCGGCGACGTCCCAGCCAGCCCGGGAGATGACCCGATCCATGAGCCGGCGATCGGCGGCGAGCCAGGCCACCTCGCCCGCAAAGTCCGGGGCCGGGTTGGGCAGCCGGTCGCGGAAGTGGGTGTAGAGCGCCAGGCGCACCAAGAGATGCGACGACACTTGGTTGGCTTCGTTCACCGACAGCTCGCCAAACGGCACGGGCTTGCCCAGCACCGCACCGTCCACCATCAGCTCCGTCACCTGGTTGACATCCTGCACCTCGTGGTACCGGTCCAGCAGCGCTTGGAGCTTCTGCTCCTGCTGCGCGGTGATGGGGCGCGCATCCGCATAGCCCCAAGACCGCAGATAGGCCGTGGTGCGCACACTTTTCACCAAATTCATCGACTGGTCGCGGCGCCGCCAGCGCCGCTCCCCTCCCTTCGGTCATCCATCTCACATCAGGCCATCGGGCCACTCGGCTCGGCTCGGTGTAAGCATACACAAATCGGGCTGGCCTGGCTCGCGGCGCCGTGGAGCATTCAGACCATCCCGGGCCCTCAGCGGGCGCGGCGTGGAAACGGCAGTGCCGCGTCGATGTGGTCCCACGCCGACCAGAACCGCGCCATCTCGCCATCGGTGCCCATGGTGACCCGAATGTGCCTCGCTAAGCCGAATGGCTCCGTGCCCCGAACCATAACCCCTTGTGTGGCAAACGCAGCGGCCACGTCGGCTCCCGGAGCGCCCGCGCGCATGGCCACGAAGTTGGCCTGGCTGTCAAAGCACACGGCCCCTCTGGTGGCTGCTTGCTCCATAAATAGGCGCCGGGCACGCCGAGTGGCGCTCACGACCTGCTCCAAGTGGGCGGTATCCGCTAGCGCCGCCTCGGCGGCGGCCAAGGCGAGGCGGTTGACGCTGAACGGCTCCCGCACCGTCGCCATGGTGTCAATCACCGGCTTCGGCGCCGCCGCCCAGCCGATACGCAGCCCGGCCAATCCGTAAGCCTTGGAAAATGTGCGCAGCACCACCACCGGCAGGTTGGCTCGGACCAGCGCCAGCGACGAGGTGAGCGTGTCCAGTGGGTCCACAAATTCCTGGTACGCCTCATCCACCACCGTCAGAACCGGGCGGCCGACGAGCCGCTCCACCATCTCGCGGACGCTGGAAGCTGGCACCGCCGGCCCGGTGGGATTGTTGGGCGTGCAGACAAACACCAGGCGTGTGGCCGCCGATACCGCTTGTCCCAGGCGATGCGTGTCTGCGGCGCCCTCGGCGGTCAGCGCCACTGGGACCGGCAGGCCCCCCGCTACGGTGATCGCCAGACCGTAAGCCTGGAAGCTGGGGCGCGGAACGACGGCCGCCTGGCCAGGGGCGAGATAGGCCAGTGCCAAGAGGCGAATGAGCTGGTCAGCCCCGTCCCCCAGCAAAATGTTGGCGGGGTCCAGTCGATGCCGCTCCGCCAGCCGCTTCGTGAGCCGCTCCCCGCCGGGGTCGGGATAGCGGTGCATCAGCGTTGAGGCCTCGGCCACGGCCCGAATGGCGTCAGGCGAGGGCCCCCACGCACTTTCGTTGGAGGCCAGCAGGGCCGGTGGCGGCCCGGTGTCCAGCTCGGCGGCCCGCCCCGGCTGGTACCGAGGCAATTTCCAAAGTTCGGGGCGTGGATCCAACAAAGGCATCACATGCCACCTTTCTGGCCGGCGCTGCCCGCACGGCCCGTACACTGCCTTCCAGCATATCAAACCACACGGCTATGCTGGGTTCGGGGGCGAAGAGCCGGGCCCCGGCTGCACATCCTGGGTGCCGGCACATGGCGAGTCCCCAAGAGCTTAGCCGCGCCACCGGATTTGGCGGGGGGCCCGTCCCATCTTCCCTCGTGGTGTCCGGGGGAAAGTTTGCCGCAGTCGCCAGAATCCCATTGCGGGTGGTTAGTGGGCAGGGTCGTTCACCTTCGTGCTGTCGCGTCCACGCATGCCGAACGCTCTTTGCAGGAGGTGCTGGACGTGAATCCCCTGGTGCGCCCGCTGCTAGACGAAGGGCAGCAGGAGGGACGGCAGGAAGCCCGCCTCCTGATGATGGAGCGTGTGCTGACGGCTAAGTTTGGCGAGTTGCCCGAGGGCGTGCGCCCCTGGCTCGAGCGCCTGGCACCCGATGCCGCATGGCTGGCGGTCGATATGCGTCTGGCGGCGGCCACATCGCTGGCGGCAGTCTATTCCATCCTGCAGGGCGCCTGAGAATCGCGGTCCGTGTGCACGGCCCCCTCGGAGGGGTGGTGCGACCGGGCCCCACTTCCAGCGCCCCACAGTGTCATCGCAGGCCGCTGTATGCTTGGGGCGCTATGCGCCGCGCCGCTGCACCCGCTGGGGCTCCCCCTGGCCAAGCTGGGCACCGCTGGATATACTCGGAGCAGGGTCGACGGATGGGCGAGGACCCGGACGGCCGGACACACGACACCTGGAGGAGGGCAACATATGGCGGACAAGCGAGACTTTCGGGACCTGAAGCAGGCGTGCCTCTCGATGGACGGCATCAGCCAGGCGGAGATTGACCAGCACTACGGCATTCTCTATAAGGGCTATGTCACCAAGCTGAACGAGATTCGCTCCAAGTTGGAGTCGGTCGACCTCACTACGGCCAACCAAACCTACAGTGACCTGCGCGGGCTGAAGACCGAGGAAATTTTTGCCCTGAACGGCACCAAGTTGCACGAGTGGTACTTCGACAACTTGGGCGGCAAGGGGGGCAAGGCCCACGGCCGGGCGCTAGAGCTTATCGAGCGGGACTTTGGCTCCTACGAGAAGTGGGAGGCCGAGTTCAAGGCAATCGGCCTGGCCGTGCGCGGCTGGGTCGTGCTCTCGTATGACCTGGATGACCAAAAGCTCCACAACTACGGCCAGGACGCCCATAACGTGGGAGTGCCCTGGGGCGCTTACCCCCTCCTCATCCTGGACGTGTACGAGCACGCCTACGGCATTGACTACGGCGTGAAGCGGGCGCCTTACCTGGACGCGTTCATGAAGAACGTGGACTGGGCCGAGGTGAACGAGCGGCTCGGCAAGTACCACCTCTAGCAGCGATCGCACCGACGGCACCGGGAGGCGGGCAAGGGCCCGGTCCCGGTGTCAGGGTGTGGGCCCCGGGGCACGCTACCTGGGGAGGTGGCGCATGGCCAAGACCGCGGCTGCCGTGTTGCTCGATGTGCTGGTGGCGCATGGCATGGAGTATCTGTTTGGGATTCCCGGGGATTCCATCGACCCTTTAATGGAGCCGCTGCGGCGCGACCGGCGGCTCACGTTTGTCCAGGGGCGCCACGAAGAAGCCGGCGCCTTTATGGCATCGGCGGTGGGCAAGAAGACAGGCGGCCTGGGTGTGGCCGTGGCCACCGCCGGCCCCGGGGCGATTCACCTGCTGAATGGCCTCTATGACGCCAAGATGGACCATGCTCCGGTGCTGGCCCTCACGGGCCAGGTGTCCACCGACTATCTGGGCACGGACTATTTCCAAGAGGTCAACCTGCTCCAGCTGTTTGCTGACGTGGCCATTTACAACCATCAAATCACCGATCCCAACCAAATGGCCATCATGGCCGACAACGCGTGTCGAATCGCGCTGGCACGGCGTGGGGTCTCGCATCTGAGCTTGCCTTTTGATGCACTGCGCGGATCGGTGGACGAGCCCCCGCACCACTATGGCGTGCGCGCCGCCCAGCCCGCCGCCGCCGAAAGTGTGCCCACGGACGACGTGCTGGACCGAGCGGCCCAGCTCATTGACCAGGCGGAGCGCCCGGTGCTGTTCTGCGGCCGTGGTGCACGGGCGGCGCGAGCGGCCGTGCTGGAGTTGGCCGAGCGCATCCAGGCACCGGTGGTCAATACCCTGCCGGGCAAGGGGGTGGTGCCGGACGACCACCCGCTGGCGCTGGGTGGGCTGGGCCTGTTGGGGGCGAAGCCGGCCCACAGCGCCATGGAGCAGTGCGATCTGTGCCTGATGGTAGGCACGTCGTATCCCTATGTGCAGTTCCTTCCGAAAGCGGCGAAACTGGTGCAAATCGACTGGGAGATTTCACAAGTTGGGAAGCGGGTGCAGGTGGATTTGGGGCTGGTGGGCCACGCCGGCCCGACCGTGGCGGCCCTGTCTGACCGGGTGAGCACGCGCCACGGCCCCAGTCACTTTCTCCGGGGCCTGCAGCACCAGCGCGCCGAGTGGCTCCAGTGGGTGGAGGGCCTCTCGCGCGATGACCGCGCCCCCATCAATCCGCAGCGGGCCGTGAACATGCTGTCGGGGCTGGTGGACGCCGATGCCAACATCGCGGTGGACGTAGGCAACGCGCTGGTGTGGATGTCCCGGGGCTTTCGCATACGGGATCAGGGGTGGCTGGTGTCTGCCTGGCTCGGATCGATGGGATTTGGCATGCCAGCGGCCATCGCCGCCCAGCTGGTGGACCCCCATCGGCAGTCTGTCGCCGTCGTGGGCGACGGAGGCTTTGCCATGCTGATGGCCGACTTTGTCACGGCGGCGAAGTACCGGCTGCCCATCAAGGTGGTGGTGCTGGACAATGCGCGCCTCGCGATGATCAAGTTCGAGCAGGAGGTAGAAGGGCACCCGGAGTTTGGCACCGATCTCACCAACCCGGACTTTGCGGCCTACGCGGAGGCGGCGGGGGGGCGTGGCCCGCGCGTAAAGCAGCCGGACCAGCTGGAGGACGCCCTGCGAGATGCCCTGAAGGACCCAGGGCCGGTGGTGGTCGATGGGCTGTGCGACCCTAACGAGCGCCCACTGCCGCCCCGCATCACGCTGGACCAGGCCAAGGGGTACGCCACCGCGCTCTTTCGGGAGACGTTCGGGCTGTGAGCGCGGCGCGGTGGGAGCCCGCGGGGAGTGAACTGTTGCCCTACCGGATTGTAGCGCGCTCGTCGACGGGGGACCGGCGGGTGTTTTTTGCCTCCAAGCTCCGGCTGCTGGACGGGTGGGTCGAGGCCGAGGGAAGCTTTCGAGGGGCGACCCGGCCGAGGCTCCATATTCGTCTGCCCATGACGTCGGTGCTGTACATCGAGGAAACCAGTCCCGGGCCGGTGCGCCACGGCTGGGTGGTGCCGCGGGCCTCCGCAGCGGCGGAGCCCGCTCCCGTCTCCGCTGCACGCGCGCGCCGTGACCGCCGCCGGCCGCCGCGCTAGCACGGCTGGGGCCAGCGGCCGACCGCCCTCGGGCAGGACTTGGCGCCGACGCCGCGAATCTTCACCCCAGAGGATGCTGGGCGGTGTAGGAGGCATCGTGCGCTCCTCCCCCGGCAAAGGGGGGAGCGCATGACGGTGGATTCCGACGTGTGGGTCAGGGTGGCCGAGCCCGGCGATGCAGAGGGGCTGTGCGACCTCACGGCGGCCGTGGCGGCCGAGGGCCGCTTTATCGTCCCGGACCGGCTGTTTTTCACCCCGGAGCAGCAGGCCCGCATCATCGCGGCGCGCGACCCAGCCAGCCATCAAATTTGGGTGGGGGTGGCCGACGGCGCCGTGGTGGCGGAGATGGAACTCGTGCGCGGGACCTGGCCCAAGACCGCCCACACCGCCACCCTGGCGGTGGTGGTGGCGGCCGCGCACCGGGGGCGCGGCGTGTTCAGCCGCTGCCTCGCGGCGGCCCAGGACTGGGCCGAGGCATCCGGGGTGGAAAAGCTTTGCCTGACGGTGTTTGCCACCAATACCGAGGCGCTGGCGGCGTATCGGCGGCGCGGCTTCGTGGAAGAAGGCGTGCGCCGCGGGCAGTATCGCATCCAGGGCCAGCTGGTGGACGAGGTGCTCATGGCGCGCTGGCTTGAGAGGGGCTCGCTACGGGACGTCGTGGACCGCCGCCAGCATGGTCCATAAGTCGTCGCCCGGGGATGGCGCCTTCACAACCTCCGCCAGGGTAGCGGTGGCGGCGTCTGCCATGGCCTGGGTGTAGAAAAAATACGTTTCCTGATCCTCCATGGCAAAGGAAGCTGGCGCCGGCGCCTCGGGTTCGGCGGGGCTCGAGTCCTCTCCGTTCCGCAGGGCGGCATACGCGAAGGCGCCCCAGACCGTGCGGAGCTGGTCCAGCCGCGCATCCCACTGCGAGGCAATGACTTCTTCCACAATGGCCTGGGCATTGCCCGCCACCGGCACACCCTGGGGAATGGCATGCGCCGCCTGGTGCAGGATCGCATCCCGAAAGCGAAACAGCTGCTGATCCCACCGAACCGTGGCGCGGGGAGGCAGCAGCACCGTTTGGTCGCGGTACTCCTGCACCGCCCAGCCCGCATCCTCTAACGCTCGCTGCTGCTCAAGATCAAGGGCACTTGCCGGCACAGCGCCAAACAGGGCACCCTGCCGATGGTAGTGGGTGTCAATTTGGGTTTTGAGCTTGGGAGACATCAGTTGTATGGCCATGCGCCTCTCCTTCCGCTTCCGCTGGATACGCTGCCGCCATTATAGGGTCTCCGGCGCGCCCGCCTCCATGTTGGCGCTGCCCAAGGGCCGCGAGCCACCCCGCCGCCCCCAGCACCATGGCTCCTCCGGTCATCTGCGCCGCATTCAGCGGCACGTGCAGAAACAGGTGCGCCGAGATGCCGGCCGCCACCGGCTCGACCGCCGCCAGCCAAGCGGCGGTGGCGGGGGCGATGTGGGAGAGGCTGGCCAAAAACAGGCCGAAAGCCAGCAGAGTGCCGCCGACCGCCACCGTGGCCACCAAGCCCACCACCGCCCATGTCCACGGGTGGGGCCCCCCGACCGGCGGCTGGGCCAGCGATACGGCGGCCGCCCCCACCAGCATGCTCCAGGCCATGACGGCCACCGTGCCGTGGCGCGCCAGCAGTGGGGGAGCGGTCCAGGTGTAAAACGCCAGGGTGCCGGCGGCCAGAATTCCCCACAGCAGGCCCGCCGGGCTGACCAACAGCGATGCCGGCCGGCCGCCGGACAGCAATAGCCACGTGCCTGCCCCGGCAGCCGCCATCAACAGGGCCTGCCCCGCGGCAATGCGGCGCCGGATGGCCACGGCGGTGGCCACCACCAGGATGGGCGGCGCCAAGTATTGGAGCAAGGTGGCCATGGCGGCATTGCTGGCCGCGATGGCCGCCAAGTAGGTGTACTGCACCCCGGCCAGCCCCACCAGACTGAAGATGAGAAAGCGGGGCCGGTCGGCACGGTGGCGCCAGAGGGCCCACCAGGTTCCTGGCTGGCGCCGAGCAAGCACCGCCAGCAGCGCCAAGCCGGTCACGGCCATGCGGACCGTGGTGAGCCAGGCGGGGCTGACGCCGTCGGCTTGCATGAGCCATTGGGCGGCCGTGCCCGACAAGCCCCACAGGCAAGCCGCCAGCGCCACCATGGCCGCATGCCGTGCGGACATTTTCCACCTCTTCTGGACGGCCGGCGAGCGGCCGCCCCCCGCCCCTTCCAAACTTGCGGGCCGATTGTAGCGCACTGGCGTGCGGCACAGAACAGGGCGAGCCCGAAGCGCCGCCAGGGTCAGCGCGGCCGGGCACCCCACCGGCCTCGCCGAGACGTGCCTCGCCTAGAAATTTGCAGCGCGGATGCGGCGGCCGTGGGCGATCACAGATTCGGGCGCGCTGGCATCTCCCCACCCAGGACATCTGTGGGCAGGACGGTGCACCTCACGCAAACTTTATGGCTTCGAACGGATTGCGGCATGCGCGGCAGTAGTAAATGGCACGGCAGGCGGTGGGGCCAAACCAGCTTTCCAGCCGCGTGCCCAAGGATCCGCACCAGGGACAGGGGATGGGCTCCGCTCCGCGGGCCGGTGGCGTGAGGCTGGGTGGGGCGATGCCGCGCGTGCGGAGTGCACCGTGGCACTCGGGTGCGATGCGGCCAGATGTCCACGGCACGGCGGTGGAAAACTCCACGTCGACCTCAATCGGTGTGCCGGCCGCCTGCTGAATCTGATGGACCGCTCGCTGGCGAATCAACTCCAAGGCGGGGCATCCCACAAAGGTGGGCAGCAGGGTGACCCGGACGGCGGCCCCCTCAATGCGAACGGCATGGACCATGCCCAAGTCGGCAATGCTGACGGCGGGCATTTCCGGGTCCATGACTTGGCCCAGTGCGTGGAGCACCTGGTCCGGCCGGACAGCCGGCTCCGTCACCACGAGGCCACCGGGTCAGTGCGGTACACGTCGCTCAGCTGCGCAATCACGGAGGCCAGATCGGGAGAGTGCTCCCCCGCCCGGCCGTTGTGGACCGAGGCAACCGGGGGCAGCACCAGCCCCCAGTGGGACAACTCCCGCTCGACCTGGTGCGCCCAGGCAGCGGGAAGCTCCGACGCATCGGGCCAGAGCCCCGACTCCTCCCACTCTCGGGCCCAGCCGGAGGTGTACGCCAAGTCGCCGGCATCGGCGGCGGCACGCACAAACGCGTGCCGGAGGCGCTCCGAGGCTTCGCCCCCCGCCTGGGCCACTTCCTCCAGCCACGTGGCGTGATGCAGGGCGTGGTAGCGCTCCTCGCGCCGGATCTTGGCAGCGAGCTCCGCCAGCGGCTGGTAAGAGGATTCCACCAGGCCGTCCAGTCGCAGCGCCTCCAGCGTGTCGTACAGGTATTGGCGCGCCAGCGCATACGCCCAGTCGAACCGCGGCTGGTCGAGATACGTGCCGGGGCCGTTGGGGCGCTCCAGCAGCACGCTGTTGCGCCGGTCGGCGGGGCCGCGCAGGTGCGCCAAGTCGTCGGCGCTGCCAAATCCCAGCTGCTCCAGCAGGCTGAAGTACATGGCGGCATGGCCCATCTCATCTTGGGCAATCGAAGACCACGCGACGTCTTCTTCCAGGTGCGGGGCCAATCCCAGCCACTCGCTGGCGCGAAATGCTGTGACCAAGTCATCATCGGCCAGCTGGGCCAGCAGCTCCCCCAGTGCGGGCCGCCAGCGCTTCTCGTCCATGAGACACCTCCTCGTGCTGGTCGTGCAGGCTTGGCTAGGCCATGGTGTCGGGTGTCATCGCCTGCTGCTGGTACTGGCGCCACTTGCTCACCAAGTAGTGGTAGTCGGACAGCTCCCGATACCCCTTCGGCAGGCGGAACAGGGCGTCGGCCGCGTGGCTGGGGTCGGTGGGATCGGTCGGGGCTTTGGCGATGGCGTCTCGCGGCACGACCCAGAGGCCGTAAATCTGGCGGCGCCGCAGGAAGTTTTGCTGGGCGAGGGAGAGTGCCATCTGGGGCGAGCCCGCCATGAGACTCGCCTGCCACTCCATCGCGCCCAGCGGCTGGGTTTGGGCAAACACCTCGTACACTCCGAAATCCTGGTGGGGAACCGTCTCGCCCGATTGGCCGGGGTTGGTCATGCTACACCGCCTTTCGCGTGGAGGACAAAAGATCGCGCACCCACTGGCCCTCCACGTACGACATGCGCCGCAGCTCGAGGCGGTCCGCCGATCGGGGGCCGCCGTTGCCAATAATGCGCCGCCACAGATCCCAGTCCGGCGGCTGATACGTCCAGGCGCCGGTGTCAGGATCTTGGGCCAGGGTGGCATCCGGGATGGAAAAGCCCAGCGCCCGAATGCGCGGCACATACTTGGTCAGATAGCGCTGGCGCAGCTCTTCGTTGGTTTTGCTGCGAATCCGAAACCGCAGGTTGGCCCTCTGATGGGAGCCCGCGCCGGCGCCCCCAGGGGCTGAGCGCTCCGGGGGGCCAAAAAACATCATCAGCGAGGGCCACCAGCGCGTCAGCGCGTCCTGAAACATCGCGCGCTGTCGAGGCGTCCCTTCGGCTAGGGCCATGCAGATGCTTTCGCCGTGCTGAATGTGAAACCCCTCTTCCTCCACAATGCGCCGCAGCGCCCGGGTGTAGGGGGCGTAGGATCCCGACAGCAGCATGCCCTGCGTGATGATGGCGGCGCCGTCCACCAGCCAGCCGATGAGGCCAGCGTCGGCCCAGGTGGGCACCGGCATGTGGAACACGTTGTGGAACTTCTGCCGGCCGGCGAACAGATCAGCCATGATGTCCTCGCGGTTTTGGTGCAGCGGCGCCATGAGGTCCTCCGCTACGCGTATCAGGATTTGGCCGTGGCCGGCTTCGTCCTGCACCTTGGCCATGAGCGCCAGCTTGCGGTAGAGGGTGGGGGCCCGCGGCACCCACTCCTTTTCCGGCAGCGTGCCCATGATTTCGCTGATGCCGTGCAGCCGAATCAGGCGGATGAGCTCCGCCCGGTAGGCGTCGGGCATCCAGTCCTCCGCTTCAATCTTATGGCCGCTGTCGAGGCGTGCCAGAAACTCCTGGGTGCGATCCGCCACATCCACCCGAGACCCTCCTCCCCTGCCGGGTCGGCCCTCTGGTTGGGCGTCGGCCAGGCGCCACGCGATTAGTCCCAGTGAACGGCACTGGCGCCACGCCGGACACGGTCACCTGTCCCCGATTGCCTGGGTCTTTGGCGCCTCAGCGAAGGCTCGTCGGACCCAGGCTTTTGGGGTCCTTAGGGCACCGGCACCATGCTGGCGGCCATCGCGACGGCGTGGCGCGCGGAGTGGTAGTTGCTGACGGCGTAGTACGTGCCGTGCTCGCGGAACAGCACCGTCGAGTGGTCGCCGTCGCCGGCCATGACGGCCAAAAGCTCGGCCCGCACCCCGCCCGGCAGGATCACGGTGCCGCGGTAATAGCCTTTGGCCCAGCGCCGCGCGAGCCAGGCTTCGGTGATTTGGCTGGCGCGGACCGGCGGCGCGTCAGGGGTGGTCAAGCCCGGCGCGTTGTACGCCACCAGGGGGGAGCGGGAGCCGCGCACGCGGCCCAGGTACTGGCCCAGCCCCAGGCCCACGGCGTAGGGGGTGTTGGGGGGCAGATTCACGGCGGTCTCCCGAATGGTGACCGTGTAGCCGCTCGGCCCAGCGGTGGTGTTCAGCCGCGGCCAGGTGCCCGCTTGCAGCGGCACATCGGCCGGCAGCAGCACGCGCACGCCGGACGCCCGCAAGTAGGGCACGGCCGCCTCCAGGACGGGCACCGGGCGAAGCGCTGTGGGCTGGGGCCATGTGGGGGCGCGCCGGCTGGCCAGCGTCTTTCCCGTCCGCGTGACCCGGTAGGCGATGCCGCCGGCAGTTGTGTACCCCGCCGCGCCGGGCGCCGCGAGCTGCACCGTCCAGCGGTCCCACACGCCGCCAAACGATGGCGTCCCCCATGCGCCCTGGGTGTCGCGGAACAGGGAAAGCGTCCGGCGCATCGGGACCACCTGGGTAATGTGCGTCTGGCTCATGGTCGCGGCCAGCGCGGTGAGGGCCTGGCGCTGGGCCGCCAGGCTTCCGCCCCCGTAATTGGCGGCATAGATGGCATAGGTGTCGCCGTTTTCCGCCCAGGCCAGCATCACCGCGGGCGGGCTGACTTGGTGCGGGAGCGGCCGCACGGCATAAAAGTACCCCACGATCCCCCCGGGCAGCGCGACCGTGGAGGCGGCATGGGCGGGCAGGGAGGCCGACGCCGAGGGCTCGCCGATGAAGGCCAGCACCTGCCCCTGGAGCGCGGAGGCTGGCGCCAGGGTGACGGCGGGGGAGTGGGTCCCCACGCCCAGCACCACGGCATAGCCCGGGACGCGCTGGTGAACCGGAAACGCCTGCCCACGCGGCAGGGATCCACCGGCCGGCATCTGCAGCAGGCGGCCCGTCAGCGGAGGCGCCCACGCGCGCGCCACCACCAGCGTGGTGCGGTAGCGGTTGGCCGCGCTGTTCAGGCCCAGCGCGAGCGGAGACAGCGGTGCCAGCGATGCGGGCAGGCGGACCGCCGCGGCGTGCTGCCCCAAGGCCGCCCCTTCCCCCAGCGCCAGCACCAAACTGCTGGTGTGCGTGTAGCGGGCCGGCCCCGCCGCCGGATGCCCGCAGGCAGCCAGGAGGGCCACCGCCACCCCAGCTGCTCCGAGGCTGATTGTCACGTGATGGCCGCGGTGCATGCCCGCATCACCCCCATTTCCTCGGGATGGTGCCGCGCGCCGGCCGGCACACCCTCTCCGCATCGAACAAACAACGGATCAACGCGCGGGGCGGCGCTCGCGTTGCACAGCCAGGAAGGCTGCTACGGAAGCTCCGGCGGAAACCAGTCCGGGAGGGCATCCGGCGGCACTGCGCGGCGCCCGTTGCCGCCCGACCAGCGGGGGGTCTCCTGCGCCGTCCCCAGTAGCATGAGGGTCCAAAAATGCTGCACTGCCGGTGGCAGGCTTTCCGCGTGGGATGGCACGAGGAGCCAGTCCCGAACGGCGTCCCAGCCGTACTCGCGAAACAGCCAGTGCCAATCGTCCAGCGCGCCATCCGCCAGCACGGTGGGGATGACGAGCGCGGCATGCTGCTGAGTGTCCAGGCGGTCCGCCTGGTGCCGGTAAAACAGCCGCTGCACCGCAGGCGGCAGGGGGTGTGCGGCCATTACGAGCGCCCCCGTGCGGGGGACGAAGGCCCCCAGTGCCGCCGGCCCCACGCTTGCACGGCTCGCGCCAGGTCCTCCGCCACCGATTCAAAGGAGCGCTCTTGGACCAACAGGGCCAGGGCGCTGTCGGCATCCGGAATATCCCGGGTGTACGTGAGCTGCTGGAGAAACAAGCGCGGAGAAAACGCATCGCCGTACGTGTCGCGGGCCCAGGGCAGCAAATCGTCCAGGGCGATCCAGCCGCCAGCCAGCAGGGCGTGCAGGTCTAGGTAGTCGCGCGCTTGCGCCCGGCGCCCTATGGCATATGCCTTCTGGATGGCGAGATCCCGGGCGTCAGCCACCGCCAAGCCCCGCCAGTGGTGGTAGCGATGCCGATGCGGGAACGGGTAGGCCAGCAAGGTGACGGATACGCCGTCCAGGCGCCATTGAATTTGGTCTGCCGTGCGGAGGTCCCACTCGACTTGGGCAAACCGAGCCAGCAGCGGGTCCATCCCCCCGAGGTCCGGCAGCCGGTCGGCGGGACAGCGTGTGAAAAAATCCAGGTCGCGGGATTGGCGATGGCCCAGGTGGAGCGCGAGGGCCGTGCCGCCGGCCAGGTAAAATTGCTCCATGGTCGGCCACTCGCCCAGCACGGACGCCACGGCGGCAGTCCCGGCCGGCAGCACATCCTCCTGCATCACATCACCTCTCCCTATTATAGGCGGCTTCGCCGACTCGCGGCCGGCGGTTGACGGAGGTGTCTTCTGGCGTGAAAATGAACCATGGTTCATTGAACCGCGGTTCATGGGAGGTTCCTTCACGGGCGCCCGGGTGTGGTTCATGGGCAGGCGGCAGGCGCCAGCGAATCTAGGAGGTGTGCGGATGGAGTGGGAAGTGTTTCGGCCGGGCCAGTCGTACGGGGACATCAAATTTGAGCGCGCGGGCGCGGTGGCCAAAATCACGATCAATCGGCCGGAGGTCCGCAACGCCTTTCGGCCCAAGACGCTGTTTGAGATGCAGGAGGCGTTTCGGCAGGTGGGCGAAGACCCCTCCATCGGGGTGGCCATCCTCACGGGCGAGGGCCCGCTGGCGTTTTGCTCGGGCGGCGACCAGCGCGTTCGCGGCGATGCCGGCTATGTGGATGACGAGGGCGTGCCTCGCCTCAATGTGCTCGAGCTGCAGCGCCAGATTCGCCAGCTGCCGAAGCCGGTGGTGGCGATGGTGGCGGGCTACGCCATTGGCGGGGGCCATGTGTTGCACCTTGTCTGCGACTTGACCATTGCGGCAGACAACGCCGTGTTTGGCCAGACCGGGCCGAAAGTCGGCAGTTTTGACGGTGGGTTTGGCGCCAGCCTGCTGGCGCGCACCATCGGGTGGAAGCGAGCGCGCGAAGTGTGGTATCTCTGCCGCCAGTACTCCGCCCAGGAGGCGTTCCAGATGGGCCTGGTGAACACGGTGGTGCCGCTCGCGGAGCTTGAAGCCGAGACACTGAAGTGGTGCAGCGAAATGCTGCAGAAAAGTCCCATGGCGCTTCGGTTCTTAAAAGCCGCCTTCAACGCCGCAGATGACGGCCTCGTGGGTTTGCAGCAGATGGCGGGCGATATGACCATGCTGTACTACATGACCGAGGAAGCCCAGGAAGGCCGCAATGCCTATCGGGAGAAGCGGACCCCAGACTTCACGCGGTTTGGGCGCCTGCCGTAAGTGGCGACGATGGCGATGGCGCCAGCAGCCCTTGCCGAGCGGGGCCGCGCCGGGTCGTGGGACTGGCTAGCCCGCCGGGCCGCCCTCCACCCCGAGCGCGAATATTGGCGCTCGGATGCTGTTGTGTGGACGGCCGGGGAGCTGGATGCCCGCGTCGACCGGGTGGTGGGCACCCTAATGGAGCGAGGAGTGAGGCCGGGGGATCGCGTGGCGAGCCTGCTGCCGGCCGAGTACCAGCACGTCGAGCTGCTGTTTGCCGCCGTGCGCCTGGGGGCCATTCTGGTGCCGCTGAACGCGGAGCTCACGCGCTGCGAATTGCAGGAGCGGCTGGATAGCGCGCGGCCTCGGCTGGTGGTGGCGCGTCCGGACGCCAACGTCCCGCCGGGATGCGAGCGGCTCTGGGTCCCAGCGGATGACCCCTCCCACGACGCCCTGGCCCAGGCCGCGCCAAGGGCGGCGGGTTATGTGCCGGCCGGCGACAGCCCGCAGTGCCTGATTTACACCTCCGGCACCAGCGGGCGCGCCAAGGGGGCCGTGCTGACCCTGAGCCAGCATGCCTGGGCCGCCCGCGGCTCGGAGTGGGCACTGGGCCACGACCTCCGCGACGCGTGGCTCCTGACCCTGCCCCTGTTTCATGTGGGCGGCCAGGCCATTGTGCTGCGCGCCATCTGGGCAGGCACGCGGGTGGTGGCCCTGCCTCGGTTCGACGCTCGCCGTGTGGCCGCGCACCTGACGAACGGGTCGGTCACGCTCGCCTCGCTGGTGCCGACCATGCTGCAGCGCGTGCTGGAAGCCGCGCCGGCGCCGCATCGGTTTTCGGCATCCCTCCGCGCCGTGCTGATTGGCGGCGGCCGCGCCGACCCGGATCTTCTCCGCCAAGCTCATGCGCAGGGGCTTCCGGTGCGATCCACCTTTGGCATGACCGAAACCGCCTCCCAGGCGGCCACGCTGGAAGTCGGGCAAGCCCCGGATGGCCTGGACACCAGCGGCACCCCGCTCATTGGGGTGGACGTGCGCATTGCCCAGCCCGGGCCTGACGGCATAGGCGAAATCGCGGTGCGAGGCCCGCAGGTCTTTCGGGGCTACTGGGATGAGGACCCGCGCCGCCCCGGCGACTGGTTTTTCACCGGCGACATGGGGCGCCTGGACCCCCAGGGCCGCTTGGTGGTCGTGGACCGGCGGACAGACTTGATTGTCAGCGGGGGTGAAAACGTGTACCCGGCGGAGGTTGAGCGGGTGATGGCCAGCCATCCCGAGGTGGGGGCGGTGGCGGTGGTGGGGGTGTCCGACCCCGAGTGGGGCCAGTCGGCCGTCGGGGTGGTGGTGCCCGCAGCGGGGGCCAGGCCCACCCCGGAAGGGCTGGCCCAGTTTGCTGCCCAGCATCTGGCGCGGTACAAAGTGCCCCGCCGCTGGGTGCTGGTGGCGGCGCTCCCGCTGACGGCCAGCGGCAAAGTGTCGCGGCAGGCGGTGCGCGCCTTAGTGGAGTCGGGGGCCGCTCCATGACCGGGCGCGAGTGGTGGGTGCTGGCGCGGCCGCCCACGCTGCCGGCTTCGGTAGCGCCGGTGGCGGTGGGCGTGGCCGCCGGCGCGCTGGCCGCGCCGGTGAGCTGGCCCTTGGCCGCCGTTATGCTGGTGGTGGCGCTGCTGCTGCAGATCGGCACCAACATGGCTAACGAGTATGCCGACTTTCGCCGCGGCGTTGACGGGACAGACTCGGTCGGCATCGCCGGATATTTGGTGATGGGCCACATGAGCGCGGGCCTCATCCGCCGATGGGCTGCCGCTACGTTTTTGGCGGCGTTGCTGCTGGGCCTGGTGCTGGTGGCGGTGCGCGGGCCCTGGCTTTTGGCGCTGGGCCTCTTGGGGGCCGCCGCGGCCGGGCTGTACAATGCGGGCCCGCGGCCCCTGTCGAGCACCCCGCTGGGCGAGCTGGTTGTCTTTCTCATTATGGGTCCCATTGAAGTGATGGCGTCCCAGCTGGCGGCGGTGGGGCGCGTGACCGCCGTGGGCCTCTGGGCGTCGCTGGCGGTGGGGTGCACCGTGGCCGCCATCCTGATGGCCAACAACCTGCGCGACCGCGCGCCAGACCAAGCGCGGGGGCGCCGGACCCTGGCGGTCCAGCTGGAGCCGCACGTGGGGCTGGCGGCGCTGGAGGGGCTGGTGCTGGTGGGGCTCGCACTGCCCTTGGTGCTTGGAGCGTCTTCGCTGCTGCCAATGACCGCGGGCTTGCCCGCACTGCTGCTGCCATGGGCGTGGAGCCGCCTCCAGCGGCTGAGACAGCCCGGCGCCCTGTCGCGCGGCGTGCTGGTGGTGGGGCGGATTCACCTGTGGTCGGGCTTGCTGCTGTCGCTGGGATTGGCGGTGGGCCTGTGGATCCGGTGACCCAAAGACAGCTGGGACCCCCAGGAGGGAGGCGCGGCCCATGAGCCGATTGCTGGCGCTGGGCCAAGTGGGCACGCTGGACGACGTGCGCGTGTGGGTGGGCCAAATGGTGGAGGACGCTGCGCGCGAGGCGGCACGCCGCCGCGAAGCGGTGTGGGTGTGTGCCCGTGCGGAGGCCACGGGCCCGCTCCGGGACGCCCGGTGGTCCGTGGCGAGCCCCCGGCTGGCGTGGGCCTTTCGAGAGCCGGACGGACGGCTGACGCTGGGATGGGGCGAGGCTTTGGCCGCGCGCACCGAGGGGACTCGGGCGCTCTCGGCGGCTACAGCGGCGCTGGTGGCGCAGGGCAGCCATGCACAGCTGCCGCCAGATTTGTGGGTGGGCGGCGGAGCGGCCTTCGAAGCGGGTCGGTCCTGGCGGGGCTTTCCCGACGCGAGCTTGGTGCTGCCCGAGCTGACTCTGCGCCGCGAGCCGGATGGATTCGGCTGGTGGCAGCTGGCAGCGCGGGTGAGCCCCCACGATTCGGTGGCCGCCCTCGCGGCGCGGCTGGCGGCCTTGGTGCCCGCGCCGCCGCAGCCGCCGCAAGGCGCCTGCCTGTTGGCCGCGCGCTTTGTGCCGAAGCCGGAGCGGTGGCGGGACGAGGTGGCCGCCGTGGTGCGGGCGCTGGACCGGGGGCGCGTGGCCAAGGTGGTGCTGGCCCGTGCCGTGGACTTGGCATTTGCCGCGCCACCGGCCCTGGATGATGTGTGGGCGGCTCTGACCCGGGATGTGGACGCCTGCGCCTTCGTCATTCGCCAGGGCGCGGGCGTGTTTTTGGGGGCCAGCCCCGAGACGCTGGTCAAAGTGTCGGGCCGCCAGGTGTACACCCAGGCGGTGGCCGGCACCGAGCGGCGCGAGCGCGGCATGAGCCAGCTGGCGGCGTCTGAGAAGGACCGGCGAGAGCATCGTGTCGTGGTGGACACTATTGTGAGGCGCCTGGCGCCGCTTGTGGATAACGTGGCGGTGCAGGCGACGGCTGTCCGCGCGGCGGGCCCCCTGAACCACTTGATCACCCCCATGGAAGGAACACTGCGGCCGGAGTGCAGCCTCGACGAGGTGGTGGCGGCGCTCCACCCCACTCCCGCCGTGGGAGGCGAGCCCCCAGAGGCCGCGCGCGCGTGGCAGCGGCGGCTTGAAGCCACACCGCGGGGCTGGTACGCGGGCCCGGTGGGGCTGGCCCCGCTTGGCGGCGGAGCCGGCAGTGGTGCGGGTGGGGCGTACTACGTAGGTCTGCGGTCAGCCTGGATTCGCGGGCGACAAGCTCGGCTCTACGCCGGCTGTGGGCTGGTGCGCGGGTCCGATCCGGACCGCGAGCTGGACGAATCCAGCGACAAGCTGGGCGTGATGGCGTGGGCCTTGGCTGGGATGGCACCGGCGGCCGCAGGCCGCGCGCTATGAGGGAGGACGCGCTGGGGATGGCCGCTGCAGGGCTGGCAGCTGGCCTGGCGGCCGCCGGCCTGCGCGAGGCGGTGGTGTGCCCCGGGTCGCGCTCGACGCCACTGGCGCTGGCCCTCGACCGCCACCCCGCGATTCGCGTGTGGGTTCACCTGGACGAGCGTTCCGCAGGCTACTTCGCGCTGGGTCTGGCGCGCGGCCAGCGGCGGCCAGCGGCGATTCTGACCACGTCGGGCACGGCGGTGGCTAATCTGCTGCCCGCCGTGATGGAAGCTTCGCACGGCGGCGGCGCGCTGGTGGTGCTGTCGGCCGACCGGCCCCCGGAGCTGCGGCAGGTGGGCGCCTCGCAGACGGTGGACCAGGTGAACGTGTTCGGCCCGGCGGTGAAGGCCAGCTGGGACTTGCCGGTCCCGGACCTGGCTGTGCCGGGGGCCCATTGGGTGATGGCCGGCGTGCGAGCGGCCGCGGCCGCTGCGGCTGCGCCGGCGGGCCCGGTGCAGGTCAACGTGCCGCTGCGCGAGCCGCTGCTGCCCACGTGGCCCGACGAGGGCGCCGTGCCGCCCGCTGCGGCGGTTCACCAGTCCATCCTGGTAACGGATTGGGAGGCGCTGGCGGATTTCGGGCGCGACGAGGCCCAGGGCGTCATTGTGGCCGGGGCGGAAGATTTGTCGGGTGCGGCCGCCGCAATCCGGTGGCTGGCTGACCAGTGGCAGTGGCCGGTGTGGGCGGATCCGCTCTCCAACCTGCGCGGCCGCATCCCCGCTATCGCCACCTATGACTGGCTGGCTCGGTCCCTGCCGGATGCCTGGCGCCCTCATAGAATTTTGCGGGTGGGGCCCATCCCCACCTCTAAGGCCGCCGGACAGCTCATGGCCCGCGTGCCGACGGGGGTGGTGGATCACCCGGGCCGGTGGCGGGATCCCGCGGGGTCGGCGGCGGCCTGGTTTTCGGCCGATCTGGGCCAGTGGGACCGCGAGGTTCGGCCGGAGCTGGCCGACGCTCGACGCGGCAGCGCGTGGGTGGCAGAGTGGCGGAAAGCGGACGAAGCCGCCCAGCGCCTGCTGGCCCAGCGGCTGGCGGCGGCGCCTCCAAGCCTCTCCAGCCGCTGGGCCCACGAGCTTGCGGCCGTGGTGCCGGACGATGCCGTCGTGATGGTGGGCAACAGCCTGCCGGTGCGGGACCTGGATAAATTTTTCTGGGGCTCCGACCGGTTTGGGGTGTATGGCAATCGCGGTGTGAGCGGCATTGACGGGGTGGCGTCTACCGGCTTGGGCATCGCGGCGGGGCGCGCGCAGCGGCTGGTGCTGGTGGTGGGAGACCTGTCGTTTCTTCATGACGCCAATGGCTGGCTGCCGGTGGCTCCGTACGGGCTGAGTGCCACCGTGCTGGTGGTGAACAACGATGGCGGGGGGATTTTCAACACGCTCTCCCAAGCGTCGCTGCCGCCGCAGCAGTTTGAGCGCTTGTTCGGCACGCCTCACGGCCTGGACTTGGCCGGCATCGCGGCGCTCTACGGCGGCCGCTACTGCGAGGCCAGCACGTGGCGGCACGCGGCTGCGGTGCTGGCCGTGGAGGCGCGCGAGCCCGGACTCTCGGTGGTGGATTGGCACACGGCACCCCGTGCGGCCTATGCCGCGTGGCAGGCCTCCACTGAGGCGTGGCTCTGTGAGCAGGTAGCTCGGGTGGTGTGGCGTGGCGCGGTTTGAGGCGCCAGGGGTGGAGCCGCTGGATGCGCTCTGGCATCGCGAGCTGGGCGCCGCAGGTGCTCCGCCCGTCGTGATGCTGCACGGATTTTTGGGCACCCACGCGACATGGCTCTCATTGGCGGGGGCACTCCGGCGGAGCTGGCGGGTGGTGCTTCCCGACCTTTATGGGCATGGGCAGTCGGGCATCCCGCGGGACCGGGCCCACCTCACACCCGATGGCACAGCGAGAGACGTGCTGGCCCTGGCCGCGGCGGTGGCTCCGGGGCCCCTGGCGCTGGTGGGCTACTCGCTGGGGGGGCGCGTCGCGCTCCGAATGGCCGCGGCGGCGCCGGAGCGGGTGGCGGCGCTGGTGCTGGTGAGTGCCTCGCCGGGCATTGCGGCCGAGGATGAGCGGAGCGCCCGGCGTGCAGCGGATGCGCGGCTTGCCGACCAAATTGAGGCCCGGGGTCTGTCGGCCTTCATGGAGCGATGGGACGAAAACCCCGTGCTGGCCAGCGGGCGTCCGCTCACAGACGCGCAGCAGCGGCGCCTGGCGCACGATCGGCGCCGCCAGCGTGCGGCGGGCCTTGCGGCCAGCCTGCGCTGGGCTGGCGGCGGCCAGCAGCCGGACACCTGGCCGCTGCTGCCCCACTGGCCCATCCCCACGCTGGTGGTGGCGGGCGCGGTGGATGTCAAGTACGCCGCCCTGGCGCGGCGAGCCGCGGGACTCATCCCCGATGCGGAGCTGGCGGTGCTGGAGGGGGTGGGGCACCGCGTGCCCTTGGAGGCGCCCGCAGAGCTTTCGCGGCTGGTTAGTCGGTTCCTGACAGCGGCACGGGATCGGGCTCCAGCACACCTTCGGTGTTCAGCCGACTGACGGCATAGTAGCTGTAGCGCTCGTCGCGGGCAGGAGGAGCCAGGCGGATCGAAACGGGAAAGGCCCCTGACACTTTCACCACTTCGGTGGGCACCACCCGCACCCAGATGGAGGGATCGCCGGCAGGAATCCACAGCGAATCCGATTCGAGCAGGACATCATCCAAAAACACCGGCATCATGTAGGGGAGGCCAGTGGGCGGCACCCCCTGCAGGTGGGCGGAGGTTAGGGACGACACCTCGGTGGAGGTGGCGGGCCGCACTTCGTAGCCGAACCACTGCACAAACTTGCGATAGTCGATGCGCACATCCGCGGTGGACAGAATTAATATGGGCCGCGTGCCGCACCAGCACACGGTGGTGGTGACAACCTGGTCCAGGCGGCAGGGCAGCACTTCCGACACTTCATACGCTCCGCGCGTCAAATGATGCAGCCGCCGCCGGCTCAATATCTCGATCTCGCGGATCCTGACAATGTCCCAGAACGGCACCCAGTATTGCTGCATGGATCCCCCCGCCCCGCCAAAGATCCGACAAATTGTGCACCCTCATGGTGGCGCAGGGCTGCCAGGAGGTCAAGCGTGTGTCGACAGTTGCAGCCGGCGCGCGGCCACTGGCCGCCCACTGCTCCGGCGTGCTCCCGCCCCGCATTAGGGAGCGCCGCCCCACTTGTGACACAATGGGCAGAAAGGGCAAGGGGGCCGCGCATGCGCCGACTCCAGATCGTTCACCTGTATCCGCGCGACATGAACTTGTACGGAGATCGCGGCAACGTGCTGGCCCTGGTGCGCCGCGCCCAGTGGCGCGGCTGGGACGCCTCGGTGGTGGAAGTCGAGCCCGGGGACACCGTGGCTTGGGGCGATGCCGATCTGGCCTTCATCGGCGGCGGCGAGGACCGCCACCAGGCCTGGATCGCCGAAGATTTGTCGGGGCGCGCCCGCGAAATGACGGCCGCGCTGGCGGACGGGCTGCCGCTGCTGGCGGTGTGCGGCGGCTTCCAACTGCTGGGCCGAGAATACCAGGCGCAGGATGGGCGCGTGATGCCAGGCATCGGGTGGTTTGACGCCATCACGCGAGCCGGGCCGCGCGGCCGGCACGTGGGCAACGTGGTTGCGACCGCGGCGCTGCCCTTGGATCCGCCCACGCTGGTGGGGTTTGAGAACCATGCGGGGGAAACGGTGCTGCAGCCGGGCCAGGACCCGCTGGCCCGTGTTCGGGTGGGAGTCGGCAACAATGGCCGCGATGGGACCGAAGGCGCCGTAGCCGGCCATGCCGTGGGGACGTATCTGCATGGGTCGCTGCTGCCGAAAAACCCTCACTTGGCCGACTGGCTCTTGGCTAAAGCCCAGATGCGGCGGACGGGGGACGAGCGCCTCGAGCCGCTGGCCGACGACTGGGAGTGGGCCGCGCATGCGGAGCGCGCGGCCGAGCCCCGCCGGTAGGCGGGGGCCCACTGACCGGCGAGATACTGCTGAAATAGGCGCTCGTGAAGCACGTACTGGCCTCGGATCACACGCCGAATGAGGCCGTTGGCCATGAGCTCGTCCAGCGCGCCCTTCAGTTGGATCGGATTGGCGCCGGGCGGATAGGCGGTTTCTCCCCGCGCCAGCCGCAGCAGGAGCTTCCGGGTGTGAGGAAGGGCATCCAAGCCGCGGAGCCCGCTTTCGAAGAGCGGCGCCAACTCTTCGGTCGCTCGCGCCAGACCAGTTTGAGCCGCGGCGCGGCCGATGCGGCGGACACCGTGGTCCCCCGCCACGTCGCACAGCACTTGGCAAACTTTCATGGTGTTATTGGAGTGGCCGCCGACCTCAGGGAATGTCTGGCAGAGCCGGGACGTCGGCAAATCGGGAGAAGGCTTGGGCGGTGAGGCCGAACGGGGAGCGCATGAGGCCGCCCCGGCTTCCAATGAAGAGGCAAGCGGTATCCGGCTGGCGCTGTCAAAGCGACCGCATGCGCTTCACCAGCGGCGCCCCCGCTCCCCATCACGTCTTGGAATTCGTCCAGCGGCACGACGACGGGCTGGCCGGAGCGCGACGCTAGCAGCTGCGGCAGGGCAAGCGCATGCTCCGCGAGGTCCCCTGGGGCCAAGTAGTCGAGCCGCAAAGGCCAATGCTTCGTCATAGTCGAGGGATGTGAGCGACGGTAACGGGTGGGCCCAAGGACGGCACAGCGGCGGCTCGGTGGAGTACGGTGACGGCATGCACATCGAAGGCGCCCCCCGGGACGCCGTCGCGATCCTTGATTGGGCCGACCGCTTGACGATCCGCTTCCTTCTGCTGGGCGAAAGGATCGCCCTGCGCGCCGCCGCCGCGCTGCTGGACATGCTGCCGCGGCGAACCCTTCTTCAAGGGGTACTTCAGCGGACACGGCAACTAAGGCGGATGATGCGTGCCCAAAAGCGGTCGGATGCGGCTCCGACTTTGCCGTGGCCGTGCCGCAAAAGGCAGTGAAGCTCCACGCGACTGGCCAGGGGGAGGATGATCTCCGAGCCCTGGATCCCGTGACTGATGGTCGAGAGCGATTCGCGCCGCACCGAGCGGATGCGCGAGTCATGGCTGGCTAGCACCGCCGCAATGAAATCTTTCGCGAATTCCTCCGCGGTGCTTTGCAAAAACAAGTCGGCCAACGCGGCGCCCGCCACGCCTCTGCGCGTCCGGCCGCAGTATCGCGCCAAAATGTGGATCTCTGCGCCGCTGGGCCCCGCATGAGCGCTGATGAGTGCGGTATAATGACTCGTCGGGTTTGGGCGCGGAGTCGTGAGAGAGAAGGTGACGCCCGTGGGGGATTTGCTGACGCCGGTCCACATCGTCCTCTTGCTGATTGTGGCGCTGCTGGTGTTTGGGCCCAAGCGCCTCCCCGAGATTGGGTCGGGCCTGGGGCGCGCGATTCGGGAGTTCCGGGGGGCGATGTCGGGCGTGATGGACGAGGGGGGCAAGCCGCCTACGTACCCCATGTCCTACGACGCAGCCAACCCACAGCGGCCCGCCGACGACACCGAGGAGAACCGCTAGCCGGGGGCAGCGCATCTGGACTTGGAATTGAAGCACGGCTGGGGGAGCGGCAAGTGTGGTGCCCTGGTTGAGCTTGATCATCGCCGCCGCCGTTGCGTGGCTGGTGTGGATGGCATGGCGCCGCCCGCGGCAGCTGGCGCGAGTGGCGCCCTTTGTGTCTCCGTGGCTTCGGGCCGGGCGGAATCTGCCGCGCGAGCGGCCGCATCGGCCGGCCGGTCGCCGCCCCAAGGGGCGGACGGGAGATTGATCCCTGCCCTCCGACCGAGCCCAGATTAAGCAAGGTAATCACGGCAAGCAAGTAAACAGCTGCACCTGGGGGGACGTTCGATGGAGGAGCCAGGAGGCGCGGTGCTGGGCTTGGTGGGCAACACCCCCCTGGTGCCGCTCCGTGCGCTGTCGGAAGAGACGGGAGCCCAGGTGTGGGCCAAGCTGGAGCGGCAAAACCCAGGCGGATCGGTCAAGGACCGGACGGCGTGGGCCCTGATCCAGGACGCCGAGGACCGCGGCGCCATTCACCCCGGCAGCGTGCTGGTGGAAGCCACGTCCGGGAACACCGGCATCGCGCTGGCGATGCTGGCCGCGGCGCGCGGCTACCGGCTGGTGCTGGTGATGCCAGAGGGCCAAAGCATCGAGCGGCGGCAGCTGTTTTCGGCTTATGGCGCCACCGTGGTGGAAAGTCCGCGGGCCGAGCGCACGGCGGGGGCGGTGGCCTGGGCCAAAGCCATTGAGGCCGCGCTGCCGACCGCCTACATGACCCGCCAGCACGAGAACCCGGCCAATCCCCGGGTGCACGAGCGCACCACCGGGCCAGAAATTTGGGCAGCCACGGAAGGGCGCGTGGACCTGGTGGTGGCGGGCGTGGGCACCGGCGGCACAGTCACGGGCCTGGGGCGCTATCTCAAAAGTCACCGGCGCACCATCGAGATGGTGGCGGTGGAGCCCGCCGCCTCGGCGGTGCTGTCCGGCGGCCCACCCGGACCGCACAACATTCAAGGGATTGGGGCCGGGTTTATCCCCGCCATTTTGGACCGCTCGGTCATTGACCGGGTGGTGGCCGTTGCCGATAGCGACGCCTGGGACACCACCCGCTGGCTGGCTCAGCACGAAGGGCTGTTGGCCGGCATCTCCTCGGGGGCGGCCTACGCCGCCGCCCGCCAGGTGCTGCAGGAGACCGGCGGCCGCGGCCGCACGGTGGTCGTGATGTTTCCCGATGGCGGTGATCGGTATCTGTCCACCGGGCTATACCCACCAACGCCGCCGTTTGCTGAGGCATTTGGGATGGACGTGCCCCGCCCTTGATGGCCGCTGCGGCGGGTGGCGCCGCGCGTTGACAGGCGAGGTGCCCAAACGTCATACTAGCCGCGGCGTGCGGGGGTAGATGGAGGACTGGTGCCTTCCACGGACTTCAAATCCGATGGCCGGCCGGCGGTCGGCGGTGGGTTCGATTCCCACATACTCCCGCCAGCAGGATGAGCCGCGAAGACCCCGGCTCCCATGGGCCCCAAGCGAGTTCCCCATGGCCTTAGCGGTCAGGCGAGGCGCTCGGCCCCGATGAGGTCTCCTTGGAAGGTCGGGTCTCCCACGGCGAGGACAGCCACTCGTGTGTCGAGGTCGTGGCGCTTATCAGGCCACTCGAAACGCCGCGCGGCCGATGGGCCCCCCGGATTGGCCCGTGCAGGGATCCGTGCCGACACCGTCGGCGACTGATGAAAATGTGCGCTGGATGATGAACCCGCCACGCGGATATACCCTTCAAATATCGGCCTGAAATCCAATTTCACAAAGCTTCTTGGGCAATAGACTGGCGCCAAGCAGATGGCCGGTGCGTCTGCGGGGGAGATGGCGCACGACGGGCCGTGAGGTAGCGGTGAGGGAGCGGCGGGCGCCCTGGCGGCCGCGAGGGCCAAGGCGCGAGGCTGCCAGCTGCGGCCGCCAGGCATGAGCGCCAGCTGGCAGTGGCTGTGCGAGTCGCCCCGATTTGGGGTACTCCTGGCGAGTCGGACAGTTTCCCGCGTCGGCGATGTGCTGTTTGCGCTGGCAGCTGCGTGGACGGTGCTTGGCGACACCCACTCGGTGTTTTTGGCCGCAGTGGTGCCGCTGCTGACTACGCTGCCGCCTATTGTTCTCGCGCTGCCGCTGGCGCCCTGGCGGACCGCTGGCCCAAGAAGCTGGTGATGGTGATCAGCGATTGGGGCCGTGCACTTCTGGTAGCCACCGCCGGAGTGCTCCTGCGCGCGGGTGACCCGATCCCGGTGTGCTGTACGGCGTGACGCTTCTGCTGGCCGTGGAGGGCCTCCTGTTTTCCCCAGCGGTTACGGCGGTGATCCCCCGGGTCGTGCCTCCAAAACACCTTGCGCGGGCGAACGGCTTATGGACTGCGGTCATGGGTGTGCTGAGCATTGGAAGCTATGCCGTGGGTGGTTTGCTGATCGCCTGGCTTTCCCCCGGCTGGGCCTTGATTGTTGACGCCGTGACCTTTGCAGTCAGCGGCGGCGTGTTGTGCTGGCTCCGGATTCCCGATGTTCGGGCCAAGGCCAGCCGGGGGGCCCGGGGGCTGCTGACAGACAGCGCTGCTGGCCTGCGCGACCTGTGGGGCGACCGGTACCTGCGCCGCCTCATTCTCGTCCTCGCGCCGATGAACCTGGTGTTCGGGCCGTTCCCAATTTTCTCGCTGGTTTTCAGCCGCCTGCTGCTGCACGCGGGGATTGCCGGCTTTGGCACCATCGAGGCGGCCAGCGGGCTGGGAAGTGTCGCCGCAGGGGCCCTCGTGGGTAAGGTGTCCTCGCGGCTGACGTTGCAAGGCTGGGTGCGCACGGCGGCAGCGGGCTCGGACGCCGCTTTGGGATTGGCGCTGCTGGCGCGAAACCTGACAGTCGCGGTCATGTGCTACGGCGTCATCTGGTTCCTCACGGGCGTGGTGAGCATACCTTTTGTCTCGGCCATACAGGGCAGCGCGCCTTCGCACATGGTTGGTCGGGTGCTGAGCGCCCTCCTCCTGCTCATGAGCGGCGTGACGGCCCCGCTCGGATTGCTGGTGGGCAGTTGGGCGATGGGGGACTTCGGCCCGCTGGCCGCCCTGTGGGCCCAGGCCGCCACGTTGGCCGCTGTCGCTGCCATCACGCTGGTGGTGAGGCTGAATCCGCCGGCGCCGCACCCCGTGAACTACGCCTACCGGATCCTGGACGCCCCCGATCCGGAGGTCTAGCTATCTCCCCGCAGGGTCGCCGGACCCCGGGTGTGGGGGCGCGGGGAGAGACGCTTGGTCTCGGCATGTTACAATTTAGCTAGCGAGGCTAGCGAGTGAGGGAGGTGGCTGAGTGAACGACGCGCAGGTGGCGCGCATCGACGAAGTGTTGGAGCGGTTTCGCCGCGAGTGGATGGCCAGGGTCCGCGCGGCGGCGCGCGACGCGTCGGGCGGCCGCGCCGGCCGCGGAGCTTTTCGGGTGCTGGAGGCGCTGGTGGTGAGCGCGGGGCGGTCGCCCTCGGAGCTGGCAGACGACGTCGGGGTGCGGAGCAGCACGATGACCACCCATCTGGATCGCCTGGAGGAGTGGGGCTGGGCGGAGCGGCGGGCGGAGGTGGGCCGCGGCGCCCGCGTTCGGGTGGCGGCGACGGCTGAAGGGCGCCAGGTTTACGGCGCCTTTATGGCCGCCCGCCGCGCGGTGCTGCGGGACATGCTGGACCCGCTTCCGCCGGAGGCGCGCGAGGCCTGGTCCCAGGCGCTGGAGGCGTGGGCGGGCCGCCACGCGGGGGTGCCGCAGTGAGCATGCATGGAATGCACGCGGTCTGGGAGCAGCGGCGGTCGCTGCGCTACATGGAGCAGGGCCAGCCTACCAAAGAAACGGCGCGGCGGCTCCTGGCCACGCTGCGGCCGCACCGCCGCCTGATTGCCGGAGCCCTGACGCTCACCGTGTTGGGCGTGGTGCTGGGCTTGATCCCCCCGCTGTTGATGCGCCAAATCATTGATGGCGCAATTCGGCGGCGCAACTACGCGTCGCTGTGGTGGCTGGCGGCGGGCTTGCTGGCGTTCCCAGCGGTCGGAGCCGTGGTCAGCGTGGGGCAGAGCTATCTGAATGCGGTTGTGGCCCAGACGGTGATTCACGATCTGCGCACCGCCATGTATCGGCACGGCCAGCGGCTCGGGATCCGGTTTTTCACCAAAACCCCGGGGGGCGAGATTCACTCGCGGCTGGTGAATGACTTGAACGCCGTCCAAAATGTGCTCAGCCGCACCATGACCGGCCTGTTTGTCAATGCGCTGACCGTGACGCTGACGCTGGCCACGATGTTTGTGATCAACTGGCAGCTGGCGCTCGCTGCGGCGCTGGTGCTGCCAGCCTTTGCGCTGCCGGTGCTGAGCTTCGGCCGCCGCACCTACGACGCCATCAACCGGACACAGGAGTCGATGGCTCAGATGACGGCCCACCTCGAGGAAACTTTGACGCTGTCTGGCATGGTGGTGGTCACCAGCTTTGGCACGCGGCCTCGGGAAGCGGACCGATTCACGGGCTATAGCGCCTCCGTGCGGACATGCCAGGTGCGCCAAAGCATGGTGGGGCAGTGGCTCAGCATGGTGGTCCGGATCCTGTCCGCGCTGGGGCCCGCCCTGCTGTACGGCTATGGCGGGTACCTGGTCATCACCCATCGCGCGGAGCTGGGCACGATCGTGGCGTTTGCCACGTATTTGGTGCAGCTGTACAGCCCTGCGTCGTCGCTGGCGGGCTCCAACACCACGCTGATTGGCGGGCTGGCGCTGTTTGACCGCATCTTTCGCTTCTTGGATCTGCCAGCCGACGTGCCGGAGCCGTCGGCGCCGCAGGCGATGGCGGCGGGCACCATGCCGCTGGCGCTGGAATTTGATTGCGTGCAGTTTGGCTACCAGCCATCCGAAGAGGTGCTCCATGGAGTGTCCTTCACCGCCGAGCCGGGCCAGCTCACCGCGGTGGTGGGGCCATCCGGTGCGGGCAAAAGCACCATCCTGGCCCTGGCCGCGCGCTTCTACGACCCCGAAGCGGGCGCCGTGCGCTTGGGCGGCGTCTCGCTGGCGGAGCTGGCGGAAGCGGATCTGCGGGCGGCCATGTCGGTGGTCACCCAGGAGCTGTATCTGTTTCACACGACGCTCCAGGACAACATCCGATATGGGAGGCCCACCGCAGACGACGCGGAGGTGCGGCGCGCTGCAGAGGCCGCCCAGCTGGGCGACTTGATTGCGGCGCTCCCGGAGGGGCTCCACACGGTGGTAGGCGAGCGGGGCTACCGTTTGTCGGGCGGCGAGAAGCAGCGGGTAGCGATTGCTCGGGCCATCTTGCGAAACCCCTCCGTGCTGCTGCTGGATGAAGCCACCAGCTCGCTGGACAGCCACGCGGAGCGCCTGATCCAGGAGGCGCTGGATCGGCTGTTTCGGGGGCGCACCGTGGTGGCCATCGCGCACCGCCTGTCTACGGTGCTGGCCGCGGATCAGATTCTGGTGGCTGACGGCGGGCGCATCCGCGAGCGCGGGCGCCACGCCCAGCTGCTGCGCCAAGGCGGCCTCTACGCCGCGCTGTACCATGAGCAGTTTGACCCGGGGCTCGCTGGCGGCGCGGAGGCCATGCAGGCCGCCGTGCGCTAGCACCCATGGGATCCTCGCACCGGACAACCCGCTTCCGCCGCGGAGCGTTAGAGAAACCGAGGCCGCAACGGAAGTGGGCTCACACGCCTATGGAATCCATGGAATCCATGGGATCTATGGAACCGAAGCATGGTGTGCAAGGAGCGTGGCAGATGGCGGGCGTAGCACTCGCGGCAGGAGAGGCGGCATCGATGCTGACGGCGGGGCGACGCCGGTGGCAGTCGCTGCGCCGCCACCCCCTGTTTTGGGCCGGCAGCAGCGTGCTGGTGCTGCTGGCACTGTTTTCTTTCCTGGGCCCGGTGGTTTACCCGCAAAGCCCCATTGCCACCCACATTGCCGATTCGCTGGCGCCTCCCGGCGGTGCCTTTCCGCTGGGCGCCGACGTCTTGGGGCGCAACGAGCTGGCGCGCCTCATGGTGGGAGGCCAAGGCTTCCTGCTGGTGGGATTCGTGTCGGCGCTGTTCGCGGCGGCGCTCGGGGTGCTGATGGGGCTGGTGGCAGGATTTTCCGGCGGCTGGCCCGATCGGCTGCTCATGTGGTTTACCGACACGGTGCTGGGGATCCCTCAGCTGGTGCCCCTGTTTTTGGTTGTGGTGCTGTTTCGGCCCAACGACGGCACAATGATTGCCGTGCTCGGCCTCACGGGCTGGCCGCTGGTGGCGCGCCTGGTGCGCGGCGATGTGCTGTCGGCGCGCGAGCGGGAATACGTCGAATCCGCGCGCTCGGGAGGCGCCACCCCCGAGCGCATCATGCGGCGGCATCTGCTGCCGAATGTCATGGGCACGGTGGTGGTGGCGGCCAGCGGCCAGGTGAGCACCACGCTGTTGGTGCTGGCCACCGCAAGCTTTCTGGGCTATGGCTTGCCGCCGCCCTACCCCAATTGGGCGGGGATGGTGGCGGCCAGTCGGCAGTACCTCTACGATAACAGCTGGTGGCTGCTGTGGCTGCCGGGCGGGCTGTTTGTGCTGCTGCAGCTGTCGGTCAACTTCCTGGCCGATGCCCTGCGGCAGGCGTTTGATCCCAAAAATCGACGGGGGATGGCCTAATGCTGTCGTACTTGGGGCATCGGCTGCTGCAGGCCCTGCTGGCGCTGTTTGGCATCTCGGTGATTATCTTTTTTCTGCTGCACCTGGATGCCGCCAGCCCCGCGCGGGCAGAGCTGGGCCTTCGGGCGTCGCAGAAAGCCATCAACCAGCTGAACGCGGAGCTCGGGCTCAACTTGCCCGTCCCCGTGCAGTTTTGGGATTGGTTTCGCGGCATGTTTCTCTCCGGAGGCCAGGTGGGCTTTTGGCTTCACTATCTGCCCCGCACCTTGGAACTGGCCGGCCTGGGCATTGGCTTCGCGTTTTTGTCGGCGGTGGGATTGGCGTCATGGCAGGTGGAGCATGCCAACACCTGGGGCGACCACCTGCTGACCGCCGTGCTGTATGTCATGAATGCCACCCCCGCCTTCTGGCTGTCGCTACTCTTGGTGTGGGAGTTTGCACTGAACTTGCTGCTGCTGCCGCCCAACGGGGTGCCGGCCAGCAATCACCTGGGATTTTGGCAGTGGGGCCTGCACTTCCTGATGCCGGTCGCGGTCGTGTTTGCGGCGGCGGTCGGAGGCTGGGCACGGTATCTGCGCGCCGCCCTGGAGGAGTCGCTGGAAACCGACTTCGTGCGCACCGCGCGCGCGAAAGGCGCCGACGAGCACCGCGTGCTGCGCCGCCATGCCATGAGAAACTCGCTGCTGCCGCTGCTGACCCTGGCAGGGACGTCGTTTCCGGTGCTGGTCAACACCGTGATTGTGGTGGAAATCGTGTTTTTCATCCCGGGTGCCGGCGCGGCGTTCTACGGCTCCCTCAACAGCTTGAACTTTGGGCCAGCCACCAGCCTCGCCTTCCTGCTGGCAGCCGTTGGCGTGCTGGGCGGCGTCCTGGCCGACATGAGCTATGCAGTGGTGGACCCGCGCATTCAGTATCGCTAGGCGGGTGCTGGCGGGGCAGCGTCCCAGGATGTGGGCATCTCTACACGTGTCGCCGACTGGGCCGGGATGTCACGGGGGATCCGGCGTGGGCGCGGGCGGGTGGGGGGCCCGCTCTCGATGAGCGGAGCCGCACGCGACTGTCCAGAGCCCGTGGCACAGCGGACGCGGGTGCTCTATAGTGGCTTCGGGAATTCCGCTTTCCATTCGAGAAATTCTCACCGTTGGCCATCGCGCCGGATGTGTCCTGGAGGTGGACGATACGGAGAACCTGCTGCACGACAGGCTGGCGGCGCTGACCCCGGAGCTCCTGCACTTGAGCCATACGATCCACGCCTTTCATGAAACCCGCTTTGAGGAAGTGCGCTCCAGCCGCGAGTTGGCGCGGATGCTGGAGGCTCACGGATTCGTCGTAGAGCGTGGCCTTGCGGACATGCCCACCAGCTTTATCGCCCGACGCGGCCGCGGTCTCCCGATTGTCGGGTTTTTCGCCGAGTATGACGCCTTGCCGGACATCGGACATGCCTGCGGGCACAACATCATCGCGGCCTCGTCGGTGGGCGCCGGCATCTTGCTGGCGGATTGGATCGAAGCCACCCAGCGCTCCGCGGAAGTTTGGGTGGTCGGGAGTCCCGGTGAGGAAGGAGGCGGGGGCAAGGTGAAGCTGCTGGACGCGGGGGTGCTGGACCCTCTGTCCGTGGCGCTCATGGCCCATCCGTCGGCGGCCGATGAGGCCGCCCCGGCCTACCTGTGCCGGGAAGGCATCGAGGTCAGCTTCTACGGCAAGGAGGCCCACTTTGCGGCAGCACCGGAAGAGGGCATCAACGCCTTGTCGGCCGTGTTGCTCTGGTTTCACTTCATCGACGCCTTGAGGAGCCACCTCGACCCCACCAGCAAAGTCCATGGCATCATTACGCATGGCGGAACCTCTCCCAACGTGGTGCCGGCCTTTGCGGCGGCCCGGATGCTGGTGCGGGGGCCAGACAAGGCGGTGACCGCGGCGGTCCTGGACAAGGTGGTGCGCGCGGCCGAGAGCGCGGCCGCGGGAACCGGGTGCCGCATGGCGTGGGAGCGGTTTGTCCCGCTTTACGAGAATGTTGAGCAAGATGCGGCGCTGGCCGCTTTCCTGGAGCGGGTTCTTAAGGAGCGAGGGCGGAACCCTATCGAAGGGGGGCCGCCACTGGGTTCGACCGATATGGGCAACGTAAGCCACCGCGTGCCGAGCCTTCACGCCAACATCGGCATTGGGACGGGCCTGGTTCCTCACACCCGTGAGTTTGCGGCAGCGGCTATCGGCCCGAAGGGCGATGCCGCGGTCGGGGATGCCGCCTACGCACTGGCCCGAGCTGCCAGCCTCTATGTGGAAGAGAGCTCCCGCTGAGCGCCTCGGGGCTCGGGGCGCGAACATGGCCTCAACCAGCGGCGAGCAGCGTGTGGACGCGATGCGAGAAAGGCGGGAGGCGATTGAGCAAGCAAGGGATTCGGGAGCCGGGCACGGTCACCGTCAGGACTGTTGCCCATCAGAGTCGGCGGGCGTTTCTCATCATTGTGCTGATTGCCGCGATTCCGGCCTTCTTGGAAGGCTTTGATTCCAATCTCTACTTGTTTGGCTCCCCGATTATCGTCGAACAGATACACGGCACAGCGGCGCTTCTGGCGACCGCAGCGTCGAGCTATGCCGCCGGCATTGCCATTTTCAGCATCGTCGGTGGCTACTTGTTCGATCGGTTCTCGGTGAAGTACACCGTCATGGGATCGGTTGCGTTCTTTACGCTGTTCACCCTGATGACAGGCTTTGTGAATACCCCCGCCGAGCTTTTGGGGGCGAGGGCACTAGTGGGCGTGGGCATTGGGGTGTTTCAGCCAGCCATCCTGGCACTGATGGGCGACATTTTCTTTGAAACCCGGGGGAGAGCCGTTTCTGCGTTTGCGGTCTTCTTCGGAGGAGGACTATTGGTAGGGCCATATGTGATTGCCCCGTTTCTGCCAAATTATCGCATTCCTTTCATTATTTCTGCGCTGCTTGCTGTTATAGGGCTTATCGCGTTCCAAATCGTGTTGCCACCTGTCTACAAAAAGATGGAGCGGCATCAGTTCGGATTGAAAGGTCTCTGGAATCGAAATGTCACCCTGCTATCCCTCTCTATATTGTTCTTTGGGATTGCGCTGTTTGGCGTCGGCAGCTACTATTCGGAATATCTCTTGAAGCACCTAGGACTCCCATCAGTCGTCGGGGCCAGCATTGTGGGGATGTTGGGGCTGGGCGGGTTTCTCTTCGCCTTCCCCATTGGATACTTCGGGGACCGCTTTGGCCGCAAGTGGGGGGTGGTGCTGTCCGCTGTCCTGGTGGCCATCGGGGGGCTGGGGATGTTCAGCGTGTCCTCCAACGTCGCGCTGTTGGTTCTGCTCACGTTGTCCTTTGGCGCGGGCCGGGGGATCTATGCCAGCTTGGTGGCGGCGCTGGGCCAGGACTCCGCGCGTGACGCCATTGCTGGGAGTGTCACCGGCTGGCTCTTTCTCATCTTCAATGCCGGCGCCTTCCTCGGGGGCCCCATCTTCGCCAAGCTGCTGCCCCTCGGATTCCCGACGGCGGGCTTTCTGACCGTGGGCGTATCCAGCGTACTGGCGCTGCTCTTTAGCCTACTCGCCCGCCCCATCTGGCAGAGCAACATCCTGGTGCCCGAATAAGGCGCCGTGGCGGACCGGGCATAGGCCACGGGCAGTGCGCTGGCAGCTGGCGTGGCACGGCATCGTTGGGCGCCATGTCATCCCGCGCATGGGTCGATGGAGACAGAACGCTGCGCCTGCTGCGTCCGCGCCGAGCGGCGAAAGTCCCTGGCAAAGGCAGAGGGCACCAAGCCAGACAGGTAGCGACGAGGTGGCCGTGTTCAAGCATCGAGACTTCCCCGAGGGTACGGTGCCTCCGGGGGCCTCACACCTGGGCTGCGCCGAGACGCGCGGGAGGAAACAGGCGCTGCTCGCTGGGCGCACCCCGACAAAGCGTCCGCCTGCCGCTGGACCCGCGCACTCAGGGAGCATGGCATCTTCGTCACGTGGTTCATGTCGCATGGGACGGGCGCCGGTGCGCCGGGGCCACCCCGTTCCGCCGCCTGATGACGATGGTGGTCCTGGTGTGGCGCCGCTAGTGGCCCCCTCCCCGCAGTGCCCAAGCTGGCCGGCCAGTAAGAAGATGGGCTGCACTTGCGGCTGCAACCGGGCCCGATGCGCCCGCACAGCCGGATCACGGCGGGTGCGCGGTAGGCGACATGTTGAGGCGGAAGCGGCGGGTTCCACCCGAAGCACCGCTGGACGGGGCCGGCCAGCCTCGCCATAATGGGTGCGGAGTGCGCCTCTGTGTAACCGGCGCGAAACGAGTCCGACGGAGGAATGCTATGCCATCCATTGTGATTTACGGGACGCCTACCTGAGGGGACTGCATCGGAGCGAAAGCGTGGCTTTCGCAAAACGGCTACCCGTTCACGTACTTCGATGTGACCGTGGACGAGGAGGCCCGCGAGCGGTGGCTCGCGCTGTCGGATGGCGGCAATCCGACGATTTTGGTGGATGAGCGCGTGGTGATGGCCGGCGGGGTGTTTACCCCGGCGGTGTTCGGCGGCGTCCTGGCAGCCCGATCCTAGCGAGCCGGGCGCCTCCCCTGGCGCCCGGCCTTCTGCTTGTCTACTCCAGGGTGATGACGACACGGTCACCCTGCTCGCTGTCCACTTCGACAATCTGGCCGACGCGGGCGGTATTGAGCTCGCGCAGCAGCTCCTCGACCGGCATGGGACTGCCGTTTACCCAGACCCGCCGGCCGGGGATCCAGCGGGCCAGCTGGGTGGCCAACCCGATGGGCAGGCGAATGGTGACTCGGTCACCACCGTGGGAGGACACCCGGATGCGGACATGTTGCGGCTGGGCGGATGGCGCATCCGAAGCCGCCGCGTGCTCGGCCGGCGGGGCGCTGCCCGCCACCTCCTGCAGTCGGCGGCGGAGTCGCTCCTGGGCGTCGGAGCTTTGGTACGCGTCAGGATCCAGGTCCAGCGCGGCGTAGAGGCGAAGCGCCTCGTCTTGGCTGATGCGGCCTTCGGCCAGCATCTCCACCACCTGCTGCTGCTCTTGCGTCATAATGATGCCTCCTAATTGCTGGTTGGCTTCCCCAAGAAGCCGTGGCGGCGCCAGCGAGACCATCAGAGCATCCACCGGGCGCGGGCGCAATGGACTAAGCGAGAGATTGGCCTTGGGTACAATCCGCCCGCTGTCGGTGCCGCAGCATCACCAGCATTTTCAAAGGGCCCCCCGGGGTGTTATACGTAGGGGGGAGGCGAAAGCGGCTTGAATTTTGACCTGACGGCAGATCAGTCTCTGATCCGGGACACCGTCAAAGATTTTGCAGACCAAGTCGTGGCCCCCGGCGCATCCGAGCGGGACGTGACCGGCGAGGTGCCGCTGGACATCATGCGGCAGATGGGGGATTTGGGCTTCTTCGGCATTCCGTTCCCGGAGCGCTGGGGCGGGTCGGGTGGCGACACGGTGAGCTATGCCTTGGCCGTGGAAGAAATCGGCCGGGTCGACGCCTCGCTGGGCTTGGGATTTGCCGCGCACGTGTCGCTCGGGTGCTCACCCCTGTACTTGTATGGCACCGATGCGCAGCGCGAGCGCTTTTTGGTGCCGGCCGCCACCGGCCAGTACTTGGCGGCCTTCGGGCTGACGGAGCCCGGCGCCGGGTCGGATGCCGGCGGCACGGCCACGCGGGTGGAAGAGACCGCGGAGGGCTATCGCATCACCGGCACGAAGATTTTCATCACCAATGCGCTGCATGCGGGGTACATAGTGGCCACGGCGCGCCAGCCCGAGGACCAGCGCATTTCCTCGTACATTGTGCCGGCCGGCACCCCCGGCCTCTCTGTGCGGGCCGAATACCAAAAACTGGGTATGCGCTCTTCGGAGACGTGTGAGATTCACCTGGACGGCGTCGCAGTGCCGCGCGATCTGCGGCTGGGAGAGCCGGGCCGCGGGTTTCGCCAGTTCCTTGAGATTTTGGACGGCGGACGCATCAGCATTGGCGCGCTGTCGGTGGGCGTGGCGCAGGCGTCGCTGGATGCCGCGCTGGCGTACAGCCAGGCGCGGCGGCAGTTTGGCCGCGAGCTGGCGCACTTCCAGGCCATTCAGTTTAAGCTCGCGGACATGGCCATGGAGGTGGAGCTGGCCCGCACGATGGTGCTGAAGGCGGCCTGGCTGAAAGATCAGCGCCGCGACTACGCCAAAGAAGCCGCGATGGCCAAGCTGTATGCGTCGGAGGCAGCCATGCGGGCTTCGCTGGAGGCGGTTCAGATCCATGGCGGCTACGGCTACATGCGCGACTATCCGGTGGAGCGATACATGCGCGACGCCAAGTTGCTGGTGATTGGGGAAGGCACCTCCGAGATTCAGCGCCTGGTGATTGCGCGGCAGCTCGTGCCGCAGTGACTACGCTCCTGGATTGGATCGAGGCGCTTCCGGAGGGTCATCCGGCCCGCCGCGAGGGCGCAGGCGAGCCGCTGCCGCTGGCGCCGCGGCCCTTTGCCGCCGCGCGGGTGGACCCGCGGCTGTGGCTCAACGCGTGGCGCGCCGGCGCCCCGATTTGGTGGATGCGCCAGGGCAGCCGCGGGTGGCTGGCCACGGGAGGCGGCACGGAGAGCTTTCGGCGCCCGCGCGCCGCGGACCCGGCGGTGCTGTGGCCCCGCCCGGCGGGCGTGCTGGTGTTTTCTCATCGGGCGGTGTGGGCGGCCATCGTGGGAACCGCAGAGCTCGGGGCCGCCGGGCGCGGCGGTGAGGGTCCGCTGGCTTTTGTGCTGGGCGCCGCGGCCTGGCTGCAGGGCGACCCGTTTGGCACCGGCCCGGAGCTGTATGCCGATCCCAAGGCTTCCGGCTGCCTGACCGATGGCCGGCGGAGGTGGGCTGCGGCCGACGCTTTGCTGGGCGCCTACCGCCGGGTGGCGCCCGACGATGTCTGGGACCCTGGGACAAAGCCCGCCGGCGAGCGCGGCGCTGTGAAAAGTGCCCGGCTGTTTGACGGGTGGTGGCGCCAGGGCGAGTGGACTCCGGGCCGCTTCCCGGGGGGATGCTGGCATTTGGGGCCTGCCCGGGACGGGCTCCGCAGATAATTTTGGAATAGGGGAGGCGCAGCGGGATGACGGCAGTGCAGGCCAGCTTGGCGGGCACCGTGTTCAAGATGCTAGTGGCGGTGGGCGATCGGGTGGAGGCGGGCCAAGAAGTGGTTCGCCTGGAGTCCATGAAGATGGAGATTCCCGTAGAGGCCGAGGTGGCCGGGACCGTGCGCGAGGTGCTGGCGGTGGAAGGGGCGTTTGTCAACGAGGGCGACCCGCTGGTGATCCTGGATTCCTAGGGCTGGCTGCGGCAGACGGGCAAGGATCGAGGAAGAGGAAGAGGGAGCTGGCGGCGAGGGACTCGTTCAATTAGTGGAGATGGAGCGATGCCGAGCGATGGATGCCAACGAATTGAAGCAGCGGCGGGCCCAGGCCGAGGCTGGGGGGCCACCCCGCTACCACGAGCGGCTGGCCGCCGCGCACAAGCTGTCGGTGCGCGAGCGACTCCGCCTGCTCCTGGATCCGGGCTATGTGGAGGACGGCGTGTTTGCCAACGCCTTGGCCGAGGAATTGGCCGCAGACGGCGTGGTGACCGTGACCGGCACCATCGAGGGGCGGCGGGTGGTGGTGATGGCCAACGACCCCACGGTGAAGGCCGGGTCGTGGGGCGCGCGCACGGTCGAGAAAATTCTCCGAGTACAGGAGCAGGCCGAGCGCTATCAGTGCCCGATTTTCTACTTGGTGGATTCGGCCGGCGCTCGCATCACGGATCAGGTGGAGATGTTCCCGGGGCGGCGGGGCGCGGGCCGCATCTTCTACAACGAGGTGAAGCTGTCGGGGCGCGTCCCTCAGATTTGCCTGCTGTTTGGCCCCTCCGCTGCGGGTGGAGCTTATATCCCGGCGTTCTGCGACGTCGTGGTCATGGTGGACCAGAATGCCTCGATGTATCTGGGCTCGCCGCGCATGGCGGAGATGGTCATTGGCGAACAAGTCACCTTGGAAGAGATGGGCGGGGCCCGCATGCACTGCACGGTGAGCGGCACCGGCGACTTGCTGGCGCCCGACGAGCCCACGGCGATTCGGTGGGGCCGCGAGTACCTGGCCTACGTGCCCGACAACTTTGAGGAAGCGCCGCCGCGCGCGGCGGCGCGGGATGCCGAGCCGCTGGACTGGGCGCGGGCGATTCCCGCCAACCAAAACGTCCCCTTCGACGTCAAGCGCGTGATTGCCGGTCTGGTGGATGCCGACTCGTTTTTTGAGCTGAAGCCGCTGTGGGCGGCCGAGCTGGTGATTGGGTTCGCGCGCCTCGACGGCCACCCCATCGGCATCGTAGCCAACCAGTCCAAAGTTAAGGGCGGCGTGCTGTTTGTCGATTCGTCGGACAAGGCCGCCCGATTTATTAATTTGTGCGACGCTTTTAATGTGCCCTTGCTGTTTTTGGCGGACGTGCCCGGGTTTATGATTGGAACCACGGTGGAGCGGGCCGGCATCATCCGCCATGGCGCCAAGTTGGTGGCGGCCGTGTCGGAGGCAACCGTGCCCAAAATTTGCGTCGTGCTGCGCAAGGCTTATGGGGCTGGGCTGTATGCCATGGCCGGGCCCGCGTTCGGCTCGGACGCGGTGCTGGCGCTTCCCACGGCGCAAATTGCGGTCATGGGGCCGGAGGCGGCAGTCAACGCGGTGTACTTTAATCGCATTCAGGAGCTGGAGGGCGAGGCGCGCGCCCAGTTTGTGGCCGAGCAGCAGGCGGAGTATCGGGCGGACATTGACGTGCTGCGCTTGGCGGCCGAGCTGGTGGTGGACGATTTGGTGGAGCCGGCGGCGCTGCGCCCGGAGCTGGTGCGCCGCTTTGAGCGGTATCGCGGCAAGGACCGCAGCTTCAGCCGGCGGCGCCATCCGGTCACTCCGGTGTAGGCGTCGCCGGCCGACAACGATGAAGAAGAAGAAGAAGCAGTAGAAGAAGCGAAAGAAGCGAAAGAAGCGAAAGAAGCGAAAGAGGCGATGGCGATGCGACTGCCGGATCGGGTGGTGCTGCGCGACGTGTCCCCCCGGGATGGACTGCAGTCGGAACCAGTGACGGTGTCGACGGAGCAGAAGCTGGAGCTCATTGATGGCTTGGCGCGCGCCGGGGTGTCGCGCATTGAGGCTGTGTCCGTGGTGCACCCCAAGCTTGTGCCGCAGCTGGCGGATGCGGAAGCCGTCATGGCCAACCTGACGCGGCGGGCGTACTGCCGCTACGCCGTCCTGGTGCCCAACATCAAGGGAGCCGAGCGCGCGGTTACGATGAACCCTGACGAAATCACCGTGTTTCTGTCGGCGAGCGAGACGCACAATTGGAAAAACGTGCACCGCAGCATTACCGACTCCCTCCAGGAGCTGCAGAAGGTGTGCGACATGTCGCGCGCGCACCATGTGCCGCCGACGGCCGTGATTGTGACGTCCTTTGGCTGCCCGTACGAAGGTGAAGTGCCCACATCGGTCGTGGTGGACCTGGCCTACCGGCTGTTTGGAATGGGCGTGCGCGAGATTACGCTGGGCGACACCGTCGGGGTGGCCAACCCGAAAAAGGTGCAGGCGATCTTCAGCCAGCTGCGCCAAGACATCCCCGGCTTGAATTTGGGCGGCCACTTTCACGACAACCGCGGGACGGCGCTGGTCAACATGCTGGCGGCAATCGACGTAGGCATCATCCTGTTTGACACCGCGCTGGGTGGCATCGGCGGCTCGCCGTTCTCGCCCGGCGCGGGCGGCAATCTGGCCACCGAAGATGCGGTGTACATGCTGGAGGAGTCGGGCGTGGCCACCGGGATTAACTTAGACGCGCTGCTGCAGCTGGGCGATCGGCTGGAGGAGTGGCTGGGCCACCCGCTGCCCTCGCGTGTCCGGCACGCGCGGGGCCGCATGGTGCCGGTGGGGCCGGAGGGCTACGTGCGTTGATTGAGTCGGGGGTGCTGGTGGAGCGGGCGGGGCGAGTGGCCACGCTCCGCCTGAACCGGCCGGCGGCGTCCAATGCGCTGAACACGGCCGTGATTGAGGAGCTCTGCGACCGGCTGGGCGAAGTGGGCGAGGACAGCGAGGCCGCGGTGGTGCGGCTCACGGCCGCAGGGAACCGGGCCTTTTGCGCAGGCGCCGATTTGAAAGAGGTGCAGGCGCTGGTGGGTGTGGAAGCGGTCCGCCGGTACTTTGGCGGGATGGCGCACCTCATCGAGGCGATGGAGCGGTGCCCGAAGCCAATCGTGGCGGCGGTGTTTGGCTACACGCTGGCGGGCGGGATGGGACTGGCGGCCGGGGCGGACTTGGTGGTGGCGGCCGACAACACGGTATTTGGGTTGCCGGAGATTCAGGTGGGCCTCTTTCCCATGGTGGTGATGGCCCCTATTTCGCGGCACCTAGGGCGCCGGCGCACGCTGGAGCTGGCGTGGAGCGGAGATCGGCTGGATGTGGCCACAGCTGAGCGCTGGGGCTTTGTCAACCGGGTGCTGCCGCATGAAGAGCTGGACGCCGGCAGCTTGGCCTACTGCGAGCGCCTGGCCCGCTCCAGTGCTTTTATCCTGCGCATGGGCAAGGAGGCCGCGGGCGTGTTTCCCAGCCTGCCGGCGTCCGAGCAGATGCAGTATCTGCGAGAAATGGTGGGCATGGTGGCCCTGTCGGATGACTCACGGGCTGGCTTGGCGGCTTTTTGGGCCGAGCGGTCGCGGCCGCGGGATTCTTAGGGACCCACGCCTCATCTGGCCGCGGCCCCGGCTGCCCGAAATTTCTGCTCACGCTGCTCCCGGGGCTTCCCGTGAAGGATGCGCTGCGCTATCATGGTAGAACATATGTTCTGGAGGTGGTAGCATGTTTGTCGCATTTGAGCTGCGCCAGGTGGCTGCTCCCGAACTGCCCGCGGCCGAGTATGTGGTGCTGCGCGGCGGGAAGGTGTTTGACGCGTCGCTGCCGCTGTGGGAGCAGGGCGTCCGCTGGGCGATGCCCGCATCGGAGCTGCGCTGGCACGCGCCGGCTGCCCAGCCCTGCGACTGGCAGGCGGAGCTGTATCGGGAGAGCCAGCGGGAAGTTGGCCGCTGCCTGGCGCAGTGGGGCGGGCGCTGGGCGCTTCCGGATGTGCGCCGCGGCTGGCTGGAAGTTAGTGTGCCCACCGCTCGGGATTGGCAGGCGCTGGCGGGCATGCTGGTTCCGGCGGCGGCGGGGTGGATCCGCGGGGGCGTGGCGGCGCACCCCCTGCTGGCCGGCTGGGTGGCGCGTGCCGGTGAGGCGCTGGGACTGCGGGTGTGGGGAGAGGGGGCTGCGGCGGGGTGCTGCTGGGTGGCGCCCCCTGAGCAAACGGCGGCGGCTTGGGCCAGCTTTCCGCTGAGTGCCGTGCCGGCTTCCCTGGCCGACCGCGCCCGCTGGCGGCAGTTTCACTGGGCGCGGGTGGGTGAGGTGCCGGGACTGGCGGAGCGCCTGGCGCGGGTGCCGCTGCCCTCCGCTCCGGCCCCACCGCTGCTGAGGGTGGAGCGCCGCTGGGCTGAGCCGCTGTTTGTTGGGCTCCAGCCCTTGTGGGGAGAGCTCGCTCAGGAGCTGGCGACCGTCCTGCGGTCCGGGAAATGGGTCGCCAAGGGGCTCCGCATTATCTGGGAGCCAGAGTCGGCTCCCCCCTGCGTGTGGCGCCGGCAGTGGCCCATGGGCACCCAAGAGGCGGCCGCGCTGCGGCTGCGCCTCCTGAGCCTGGTGCCGCCCAGCGCAGGCCCGCCAGTGCGGGTGGCGATTGAAGTGGACGCGTTGGAGGCCGCCCCCGACCCTCAGCGGCACTGGTGGGGAAGCACCGCAGTCCGGGCCGCTGCCTCTGCGGCCGCGTCTTCTGCTGCTTCGTCGTCGTCTTCGCTGGATCGGTGGGAGTCGGTGCGGGAGCGGCGGCTGGCCATGTGGGATCCGTGGCGGGTAGCTGCGCAATGAGCCGCTGGCAGGCCATTCAGGTCGCGGTGGTGGCGGGGAAGCCACAGCGCTTCCGCTGGCGCCGCCAGTGGCACCGCGTAGCTCATATTTTGGAGCAGTGGCAGGACCAAGGTGCTTGGTGGGCTGGCGAAAGCCCCTGCTGGTTTTTTCGGGTGGGGGTGGAGGGAGGCGGGGTGTTTGAGGTGGCCTCGGATTTGGCGAAGCGCCAGTGGTGGCTGTATCGCGTCTATGACTGACGGCCGCGCCCGTGCTAAGCTCGCCTGGGCGCGCCCAGGCGAGGAGGAGGACAAACATGGACTGGATCACCATCAGTGGAGCCAGCGTGCCGCCGCTAGGGCAGGGCACCTGGCGCATGGGGGAAGATGCCGCGCAGCGCACCCGCGAGGTGGATGCACTGCGCGCCGGCATCGAAGCCGGCCTCACCCTGATTGACACCGCTGAGGCGTATGCCGAGGGCCGCTCGGAGGAAATCGTCCGGGATGCCGTCGCCGACTGCCGCTCTCAGGTCTTCATTACCACTAAAGTGTGGCCCTCCCACGCGAGGCGAGCCGAGGTGCTCAAAAGCTTGGACCAATCGCTCCGGCGCCTGGGAACCGACTGGGTCGATTTGTATCTGCTTCACTGGCCCGCGCGCGAGGTGCCGCTGGCGGAAGCCATGGCGGGCCTGGCTGATGGGCTGGAGCGGGGCCTGGCGCGCCATATCGGCGTGAGCAATTTTCCGGCGCCGCTGATGGAGGAGGCGCACCGGCTCACCGGGGGCCGCGTGTTTGCCAACCAAGTGCGGTACGGAATCGCCACGCGCGAGCCCGAGGTGTCCCTGGCGGCCGCGGCGGCGCGCCTGGGCACCACGCTCATGGCATACAGCCCCCTGCGGCATGTGATGGGGCCGGATGTGCCCGTGCAGGAAACGCTGACCCAAATCGCTCAGGCGCACGGCGTGTCGCCGGCGGCCGTGGCGCTGGCGTGGACGGTCCGCCCGCAAGCCGCCCAGTGGGTGGCGGTGGCCAAGGCCGCCAGCTCCGCCCACCTGGCCGAAAACGCAGCGGCGCTTCAGCTGACGCTGTCCGCCCAAGACTTGGAGCGGCTGGACCGCGCCTTTCCGGCCGGCGGCGAGGATATTAAGCTTCAGGAGTTTTAAGCGGGCGGCGCAAATCCAGCCGATAGCGCTCATAGGGCAGGCCGCCTTCGTCAGCGGCGGCGGCGGCTTGCTCGAAGCCCGCCGACTGAAACAGGCGGCGGCTGCCCAGGTTGTGGGCCCAGATTTGCTTGGCCTGCAGCTCCGCCCAGCCCAGCTCCTGGGCGCGGGCAATCAGGAGGGCCAGCACGCGCCGGCCGATGCCGCGCCGCCGGGCACTGGGCTCTCCAATCACGATGGGCAGCGTGTCCGGCGCCAGCATCACGTCGCCGACCGGCCGCCAGCCGCCAGCCGCTTCCGGGTCGGCCACCTCAATCAGGTAAAATTCTCCGCGGGCGGATTGGATCTGATACATGCGCTCCACCCGGCTGCGGGACATCGCCTCGGTGCCGGGCCGCTGGGACAGCGCCAGCGTTTCCTCATCCTGGTACCAGGGCCACGCCACGTCGATGTCGTCTGGCAGCGCCACCGGGCGCAGCCGCACGGTGCCATCCTGCAAGATCGGCATCGGGCCACCTTCCTCTCACGGCCTCTGGGGGAATGGGACACGGGGCATCTTTAGAGCTCATTCAGAAGTCTGCCGGGATGATACCGGCTGGGCGAGTCGGCGGCAACTGGCTGAAGGCTGGCCGCGATGCCTGTCCGAAGATGATGCGCTGGGGCATCTGGCGCGCCGGCAGCCGGTGAGAGAGCGCGAGGGGGGAGGCGACCCATGAAGCAGGCGCCGGCGCAGTTCGAGCACGGGCCCGCGCGCCAGGCTGGCTGGCGCGCGCCATGATGCAGTGGGCCGATGCGCTGGCGCAGCGCGGCATCCATCTGGGAGCGGCGGAAGACGGGGCACAGCACGTGGCGCGCGCTGTTGGCGCCAGGCAGCGCGCGGTTTCCGGATGACCCGCCGCGGCCGGACTTCCTCGAGCGGCAGGTGGAGGCGCGGACCCGAAAAATCCTTGCGGGGGCGGGACGCCAGCCTCCCCCTTGGATTCGGCGCTTGGATCCGAGCGACTAAGAGGTGCTGTGGGCCGCCGCCTATGCCATGGGGACACCCGAAGCGGTGGTGGGGCCCGACATATTTGGAGTCGTCTCCGCGAGAGGGAGCGGCGGGGCGGCCATCACTGTCAGCAACTTTCTGTTCGGGCTGGCCACGGTGTCGCTGGTGCGCGCGGGCGGGGCCCCGGCGTGTCCCTCTCGCTGCCCGCCGGCGCGACGCTGACGCCGGGGCTTGAATGGGTGGTGCTGCAAAGTGGCTCGGGCCCATCCCACGTGGTCCGGGTGGGGTGGCCGAGCGCGGCCGGCCAGTTTCAGGGGCATGTGACTGCCGGGCCGGCTGAAAGGATGGTCACGGTGACCAGCGCCGCGATCTACTGGGTGACGCCCCGCCATATGTATGTGTGGATGCCGCCTTTTGCCCGCCCATAATCCATCGGCACCCCTATAAT
>JAJZWV010000076.1 GCA_021846505.1 Bacillota bacterium | reverse complement strand
CATCGCCCGCATCGCGGTCTGGACGCGCTTGCGGTTCACCGGAAACCCCTCTTGGCGGAGCACCGCGGTCAGGCGCCGGGAGCCGTAGAACGGCGTCGCCGTGTAGATCTCATCAATCCGGTGCTGCAGGGCGACGGTCGCGGGCTGCGGCGGGCGCGGGCGGTCGTACAAGCTGGCGCGGCTGACGGACAAGAGGTCCGCCTGCACGGTCAGCGGCAGTGCGGGCGCGGTGCGGTCGACCAAGGCCCGCCGCGCCTCAGGCGTCCGGGTCGAGGCCAGATTTTTTTTGAGCCAGGCCACCTGGGTGGTCCGCTGGCCAATCTGCGCGTACAGTTGCTCGACCTGGGCGTCGTGGCCCGCCGCCTGGCGCGCCGCCACGGCCGGGTCCGCAAACAGGTCCGGCAGTCGGGCCACCACTTCCCGCCGCCACCGATGGAGCAACCGCGGGGCGATTGCATACGCCGCCGCCAGTTCGGTCACGGGGCGCGTTTCCTGGAGCATCTCGAGGACCACCTTGGCCTTCAAGGCCGGGGCATAATGTTTTCTCATCGATTGTCAAGGTACCACGACAGGGACTTCAGGGCCTGTCTAAATTCCTGGGTCCACTATATAAGGTGTAATGTCGTGGTCGGGATTCTGGCCGTACTGCCAAATCATCGGAAAATAGCCGCCGATCGTCGGCATGGGACAATAGGCAGCTTGAGCCTGTGCACAGTCAAACGACCCGATTGCCGCGATCCAAACCACGATGGGTTCCGAGGCGGCCCAGTTGCCGGCCTGTAACAAGTCCTGAAACTCGCTCACTTGACTTCCGTAGAGGCCCAGTGTCGTGGATTGGGAATACGAGTTTTGCCCGTTCTTTGTGGCCAACTTTTCTAGAAAGGCATCGACGACAAGTCGGTTGAACTCCAGCCAGTTGCTACCTGACGCCGATGTCAGCCAACCCCCGGACCCCTCTGATACGGCACCAAACATCGTGTTGCCGGGATATCCGCCGGGCCATTGCTGCGTCCACACTTGATTCCAAAATACGTTCGCCTGGTCATGCCCCCAGGCAATGACTTGAGAAGTGCTGGTCAGTCCACCAGGACCCACAATGTTCCAATATGGAAACGAAGGCCCCGAACCCGAGTAGGGCCAAAGGATACTGACGGTCGTTCCCACTCACATCCGTCAAAGATAGAAATCCATCCCACACGAATTGCTTGTCGTGTCGCTGTCGGAACCATAATACCAAGTCACGGCATGTTCTCCTCTCGCGATAGCTTCCGCAGCGATGCTGCGTCGTGACGACGGCTGACGTCTCGGTGGGCGTCCTCCCTCCGTGCCATCTAATTTCACAACGTCCGTAGGGTCGAGGAAGTTACACCCAATCACATAGAATCCTGGCGACACGCCAACGAGAACAGCCGTGCGCCGCAATGGGGGTTCGCTGGCCTGGCCTCACAAACCCCGCTGCCGCGCCACTTCAGATCGGCGGTTTTGCCGCGTCGCAAGGAAATCTTTTAAGTGCGTCGAATGCCGCAGCGCGCCGCGGCCGGGGGGCGGGAATGCCTGCCCGGCCGTGTTAGATGCGCTGCCATCGCAGTCGCATCATGCCAACGCCCTCTCCACTGCTTCCCTCCCAGCCGCCACGTGGCCATTCCGAACAGCGGCCCCATCATGGTGCCATACGATTGACCGGCCGCCGGTCCCGTCTTGGAACCGATGACCGTCGCCCACGGACGCATGAATGGCTTGTTCACGAAACCGGTGTCCTGCACCCAGCCTCTCCGCAAACGAGGAGACTTCTGTGATGGCGGTCACTGTGGCACCTCGCTGGCGGTACCGCTCACGAGGATCGTCGGGTTGCCAACGCCTAGACCCTCCATCAAGACATCCATCACCAATGCGCCGGCCGACCAGCACGCCCTCGCTGCCGGCTCCATCGCCACTCATCGGCACCTCGAACCGGACATCGATGGCTTCCCCCACGGAGCTGCCCGACGCCTTCGGGCAGCTCCGTGGGCACCGCTGCCAGCTCCACGATCACCGCGAACGTCAAATCAAAGGGAAAGGCCGGGATCACCGGGCCTGCAAACATCCCGGCCAGCAAGATCTTGCCTCGGGCTTCGACCGCGCCATGCTCCACGGGCAGGATCGTGATGGCCCTGGCAGGCTCCCACCAGACACAATGCGATTGTCCATGTTCTGGACGCGGATCCGCACCTCTCGCGACTCGAGGAATCACAGGTAGCATACCTCCCGTCGATGCCCCTCGCTGCGACCCGCCGCCAGCACGCCGGGCAGGGGGCGCCTAACGCCAGCCCTATGGCGGCGCCCCATTGGCCGGGGCGGCCAGGGGGGTCTGTCCCGCGCGGAACCATCCCGTGGTCGGTTAGCGTGAATCCTTGGGAGAGCGTCATCCCCCGCGCGGAGCTCGACGGTCAGCCAATGAGCTGTGGCCCGCGCAGCGAGTTGCGGCTCCTATGGGTGCCCGTGTCGTTCCCGTGCCAGCCGACGCGCCCCCCGGCCGCTGCTAGGCGAGCTGCTTGGGGTGCACCACCGGGAGCGTGCCGGCTTCGCACAGCGGGCACGCCTCGGGCGCCCAGGATTCCAGCGGAATTCGCAGCACGGAGGCCAGCGGCACGGCAAAGCCGGCATCAGACGAGCGGCGGTCGACCAGTACGGCGGCTCCCACCACCTGGCTGCCCACCGCTTCGAAGGCGGCCTTCGCCCTCAGCAGGGAGCCACCGGTTGTCATGGCATCCTCAATCAGGAACACCCGCCGGCGGGCCAGGGGTCCGAACCCGCGCCGGACCGCCATCGACCCGTCCTCCGCCTTTTCCGCATACAGCGCCAGGCGCCCTCCGCCCGCCCGGTTGGCGAGCGCCCAGGCCAAGGCCACCGCGCCGAGCGCGGGGCCCCCCACCGCCTCCGCCCCGCTGGCTTCGAGCGCGGGCACCAGCGCGTCCAGCCAAGCGGCCAGGCGCTCGGGATGCGCCACCAGGCGCGGAAGCATCAAAAACACATCGCTGTGCCGGCCGCTGGTGAGGGCGAAGTGCCCCTGCAGCAGCGCCTCGGTGCTGGTCAGGTCTCCCAAGTACGCGGCTTCGCGGAAATCAGACATCGGCCATCGCTCCCTCCGCTTCGGATTGAATCACCGCCAGGGCGGCCGCGGGATCTGTGGCCCCCAGCACCGGCCGGCCCACCACCAAATCCGTCGCGCCCGCCGCCACCGCGGCGGCCGGCGCCACCACCCGCGCCTGGTCACCCACCGCAGCGCCCGCCGGGCGCACTCCCGGCACCACCAAGCGCAGGGAGGGCCAGCGGCGGTGCAGCGCGCCGGCTTCAGCGCCGGAGGTGACGGCTGCCCCCACCCCCGCGGCGGCCGCCATCGCCGCCAGCAGCTCCGCACCCCGATGCGCCGGCGGATGGCCCATGGCGGCCAGCGTTTCGTCGCTGAGGCTGGTGAGCACCGTGACGGCGGCCAGCGTCAGCTCGGGGCTGGCCGCCTCCTGGGCGGCCGCCAGCATTGCTGGGCCACCACTGGCATGAATGGTGAGGAGGCGCACCCCCAGCTGACCGGCCTGGCGCACGGCACCCTGCACCGTATTGGGGATGTCGTGCAGCTTTAAGTCCAAGAAAATATCCTGACCCTGGCCGGCCCACGCTTGGACGGCGCCGGGACCTGCCGCTAGAAACAGCTCCAAGCCCACCTTGAACTGCCGGTGCGGCCAAAGCCGCTCCATCCATGCCTCCGCATCGCGCGAGCTGGGCACGTCCAGCGCCACCCAAATATTCGGCCGGCCGCTCACGTCGTCCACCTCCCGGGATGGGCGGCGCCGATGGCCGCCGCCACACTGTCAAATCCATAGTGCGCCAGCACGCCGGGCAGCGCCTCAATGATGGCCGCCATCGCGCCCGGCTGGCTGAACGTGGCGGTGCCCACCATCACCGCACTGGCTCCCGCCATGAGAAACTCTAAAACATCGGCGGCGGTCTGAATGCCGCCTATGCCCACCACCGGAATGTCCACCGCCTGGGACACTTCCCACACGGCCCGCACGGCCACCGGCCGAATGGCCGGCCCCGACAAGCCGCCGGTCACCCCGCCCAGTGCCGGCCGGCGCTCATCTAGGTTGATGGCCATGCCCACCAGCGTGTTAATGGCCGAAATCGCGTCGGCGCCGGCGTCGGCCACCGCCCGGGCCATTCCCGCCAGGTCGTGGGTGTTAGGCGACAGCTTCACCCACACCGGAAGCCGCGTGGCCCCTTTCACCGCCGCCGTCACCGCTCCCGCGGCGCCCGGGTCGTGCCCAAACTGGATGCCGCCCTCTTTGATGTTGGGGCAGGAGATGTTCAGCTCCAGCGCGTGGATCCCGGCCTCCCGGTCGAGGCGGCGGGCCACCGCCGCGTACTCCTCCCGGGTGCGCCCGATAATGTTGACCACCACGGTCGCCCCCTGCTGCCGCAGATACGGAAGGTCTTCGGCCACAAACGCCTCGACGCCCGGGTTCTGCAGCCCGATGGAGTTGAGCAGCCCGGACGGGGTTTCCCACACTCGGGGCGGCGCGTTGCCCCGCCAGGGCTCCGGCGCAATGCCTTTCACCGCCACGCCGCCCAGCCGGCGCACCTCCACCAGCCCGTCGTACTCCGGCCCGAAGCCAAAAGTCCCCGAGGCGGCCAGCACGGGATTTGCCAGCTCCACCGCACCCACCGCCGTGCGCACGTCCATCACGTTGCCCCCTCTCGCCTCGGTCAGGCGTCCTGCGGCCACAACAGTCGCTGGGACGACAGCACGGGGCCGTCGTGGCACACCCGAATCCACTCCGGACGCCCGTCGGCCCCTGCGCCCGGGACGACGCAGGCCAAGCATGCGCCCACCCCGCATCCCATCCGCTGCTCATACGCGAGCCAGCACGGGCGACCGCCGCCCACCAGCTGGGCCACCGCCGCCAGCATAGGGGTGGGGCCGCAGGCCATCACCTGCCCGCCCCCCTGGCGCGCCAGCCACTGGGCCACCGGTCCGCTGACGCGGCCACGCTCGCCCACCGACCCGTCATCGGTGGTGAGGATCGGGTGGAGGCCCAGTGCCCGAAAGTCGTCGGCCATCACCAGGGCGTCCGCGGAGCGCGCGCCTAAAATGACGGATACTGGGTGGGTTTTTCCCCACCGCTGGGCGGCTGCAAACAGCGGCGGGATGCCCACCCCGCCGCCCACCAGCAGTACCGGCCCTGGCTCAGGGTCGGGAAATCCGTGGCCCAAGGGCGCCAGCACATCCAGCCGGTCGCCGGCCCGGCGCTCCGCCAGCCACGCCGTGCCCGGCCCCACCACCCGAAACAGGAGTCCGACCCAGCCTTCGGGGGTCGTGCGCGAAAACGAAATGGGGCGGCGCAGCGTGCCGGGGGTCCACACATGGGCAAACTGGCCAGGCGTGAGCGTGGCGGCCAGCGCGGGCGCCTCCAGCAGCAGCTCGACATGCTCCGGCTGCGGCACCCGCCGCTCCGCCACTGGCAAATCAAACTGAGGCATGGCTCATCTCCTGCCAATCCTGCAGGGCACGGATGACGAACGGCGACCGGCTTTTCGCCCGGAACCCGGCCAGCGCCGCGGTCAGCGTATCCAGCGAGGTGAAGCACCACACGCCGGACTCCACCGCCGTGCGGCGAATGTAAGACCCTTCAGACTCCGACACCCCGCCGTGCGTGATGGTGTTCACCACCAGCTCGTAAGCTCCCGCGCGGATTTGGTCGGCCAAATTGGGGCGGCCCTCCGCCAAGCGCCGCACCGGCATCGCGGGAATGCCGTGCGCCGACAGCAGCGCCAAGGTGCCGGTGGTGGCCGCCAGGCGATAGCCCAGGCGGTGAAGTTCGGCCAGCAGCGGCAGCGCGTCCGCCTTGTCTTGGTCGGCGATGGTCGCCAGCACCGCCCCGCGGCCGCGGAGCCGAAAGCCGGCGGCCAAAAACGCCTTGTACAGCGCCGCCGGGTAGGTGGCGTCAATGCCCATCACCTCGCCGGTCGACTTCATCTCCGGCCCCAAGGCGGCATCCACGTCCGACAGCTTGGCAAACGAAAACACCGGCATCTTGACGGACACGGCCTGGGGCGGCGGCAAGAGCCCATGCGGAACCCCGTGATCCTTCAGGCGATCCCCCATCATCGCGCCGATAGCCCAGTCCACCAGCGGCGCGCCCGTGGCTTTGGCAATGAACGGCACGGTGCGGCTGGCCCGCGGGTTGGCCTCCAGCACGTAAACCTGGCCCTCGTGCGCCACAAACTGGATGTTGATGTGCCCCTTGATGTGAAGGCCGCGCGCCAGCGCCTCGGTCGCCGCCACCACCGCGTGCTGGACCTCGGGACTGGCGGTGTGCGGCGGCAGCACGGCTACCGAGTCCCCGGAGTGCACCCCCGCGCGCTCGACATGCTCTAAAATCGCCGGCACGGCCACGGTCTCCCCGTCCGACACGGCGTCCACTTCCAGCTCCATGCCCGACAGGTAGCGGTCCACCAGCAGCGGGCGCGCCGGACTCATGGCGGCTTCCTCCGCCAGGTAGCGCCGCATGTCCTCCGGGCCCTCCACAATGCGCATGGCGCGTCCCCCCAGCACATACGAGGGCCGCACCAGCACTGGGTAGCCCACTTGGTCGGCGGCGGCCAGGGCGTCTGGCACGGTGGTGGCGGTGGCGCCGGGCGGACGCTGCAAGCCCAGCTCCGCCATGAGGCGGTCAAAGCGATTGCGGTCTTCCGCGCGGTCCAGGTCGTCCACGCTGGTGCCCAGCACCACAACACCGGCCTGGGCCAGCTCGGCCGCCAGGTTGATGGCTGTCTGGCCCCCAAACTGCACCAGCACCCCCCGCGGCCGCTCCAAGTCCACCACGTTCAGCACGTCTTCCAGCGTGAGGGGCTCAAAGTACAGCCGGTCTGACACGTTGTAGTCGGTCGAGACGGTCTCGGGGTTGCTGTTGATGATGATGGCGCGGACGCCCCGCGCCCTGAGCGCCTCCAAGGCAAACACACTCGAGCAGTCAAATTCGATGCCTTGCCCAATCCGTATCGGCCCGGACCCGAGTACTACTATTTTCGCTCCGCCCAGTGGCTCGGCTTCGTTTTCGTCCTCATAGCAGCTGTAGAAGTACGGCGTTTGGGCCACAAATTCCCCCGCGCAGGTGTCGACCATCTTATAGGTCGGCAGGATCCCTAGCTCCTGGCGCATCCCGCGCACGGCGGCTCCCGAAAGCCCCGCCAGCGCCCCCAGCCGACCATCCGAAAATCCGAGCTGCTTCAGGGCGCGCAGCGCCTGGGCCAACTCACCCGGGTGGGCCGCCAGGTGAACCTCTTGCGCCACCAGGTGCTCAAGGTGGCGGAGAAACCAGCGGTCAATGGCCGTCGCGGCATGCAGTGGGTCCACCGCCTCCCCGCGCCGCATCAGCTCCGCCAGCTGGAACAGCCGCCGGTCAGTCGGGCGGCGCACTTCCTCCCACAGGGCGTCGGTGGGCACCGAGGCGAACCCCGCGTCCAAAAGTCCGTCGCGGCCCACATCCAGCGACCGGATGGCTTTCTGCAGCGCGCCGGGGAAGGTGCGGTCAATGGCCATGACTTCTCCGGTGGCTTTCATCTGCGTCCCTAAGTGCCGGTCGGCTCGGGAAAATTTATCGAAGGGCCACCGCGGAATCTTGACCACCACGTAGTCCAGCGCCGGCTCAAACGCTGCACGGGTTTTGCCCGTGACCGGATTGGCGATTTCCTCCAGCGAATAGCCGAGCGCAATTTTGGCGGCCACCCGCGCAATGGGGTAGCCGGTGGCTTTGGAAGCGAGCGCGCTCGACCGCGACACGCGAGGGTTGACCTCAATCACCCGATACGCGCCGCTGGTGGGGTGCAGCGCAAACTGCACGTTGCACCCGCCCCGCACATCCAGCGCGCTGACGATGTCTAGGGCCGCCCGGCGCAGGCGGTGGTACTCCGGGTCCGACAGCGTCTGGCTTGGCGCCACCACGATCGAATCGCCGGTGTGCACGCCCACCGGGTCTAGGTTTTCCATGTTGCACACCACAATGGCGGTGCCGCGGGCGTCCCGCATCACTTCGTACTCGATCTCTTTCCAGCCGGCAATGCTGGCTTCCACCAGGGTCTGGTGGATGGGGCTCGCATCCAGCGCCCGCTCCGCGGCGCGCGCCAGCTCCACCGCATCGTGGGCAAAGCCGCCGCCGGTGCCGCCCAGCGTGTACGCTGGGCGCAAGATCACTGGAAACCCAATGGATTCGGCAAAGTGCAGCGCCTCATCCACGGTGTGGACAGTTTGGCTCGGGCAGATGGGCTGGCCCAGCTGGAGCATGGCCTGGCGAAAGCGCTCGCGGTCCTCCGCCTGCTCAATGGCCGCGAGACCGGTCCCTAAAAGCTCCACGCCCAAATCGGCCAGCACCCCGGCCCGATCCAGCTCGCGCGCCAGGTTGAGCCCCATTTGGCCGCCCAGCGTCGCCAAAAGGCCATCGGGCCGCTCCTTGGCCAGCACGGTGGACAGGAACGACACCGTGAGCGGCTCCAGGTACACGCGGTCGGCCACGGCCGGGTCCGTCATAATCGTGGCCGGATTGCTGTTGACCAGCACCACCTCCACGCCTTCTTCTTTCAGCGCATGGCAGGCTTGGGTGCCGGCATAGTCAAATTCGGCCGCCTGGCCAATCACAATCGGCCCGGACCCGATGACGGCTACGCGCTTCAAATCATCCCGCTTAGGCATTCGGTGCCGCCCCTCTCTCGTGCACTCGCTGGGCAAATTCGTCAAAGATGTGCGACGCATCGTGCGGGCCGGGCCCCGCCTCGGGATGGTGCTGGACGGTGAGCACCGGCAGATGCTCATGCTCCAGCCCTTCTACCGTGTGGTCGTTCAAGTTGGTGAACCGGACCCGGTACCCGTCCGGCAGTGACGCTGCGTCCACCGCGTAGCCGTGGTTGTGGCTGGTGATGTCGATGCGCCCGGTCTTGACGTCCTGCACCGGGTGGTTGCTGCCGTGGTGCCCAAACTTCAGCGGGTACGTGCGGCCGCCGGCCGCCAGGGCCACCACCTGATGGCCCAGGCAAATGCCCAGCGTGGGATGCTGCGCCACCGCGTGGCGCACTAGGGGGAGCCGGTCCAGCAAGTCAGCCGGATCTCCCGGGCCGTTGGACAGCACGACGCCCTCCGGCGCCGCCGCGTCTAAGTCGGCGGCCGTCGCGGTGGCCGGCAGCACCACGATGCGAAACCCCCGCCGCTGAAGCTCTGTCACAATGCCCGTTTTGAGGCCGTAGTCCACCACCGCGATGGTGGGGCCATCCCCATCGACCACGTAGGCTTCCGGCGTCGTCACCGTGTCGACGATTCCCCGAAGGCTGAAGCCCCGGATCGCCTCCTGGACGGCGGCGGCCTCCAGCGGCTCGCTGGCGGGATGCAACACGCCCAACAGGGTCCCGCAGTCGCGCAGGCGGCGCGTGAGCGCCCGGGTGTCGACGCCTGTGAGGACGGGAATGCCGCGGCGGCTCAAGTAGTCGCTCAGCTCGGTCATGGCACCGCCGTGGGAGGCGCGCTCGGCCCGGTGCACCACCAGCGCCTTTAGGGCCGGCGCGCGAGATTCCGTCCACGCCGCCGCGGCGCCATACGACCCCACCAGCGGGTAGGTGAGCACCACAATCTGCCCCGCGTAAGACGGGTCCGTGCAAATTTCCTGGTACCCGGTCATGGCCGTGTTGAACACCACTTCGCCCACCACCGGGGACGGCGGCGACTCTGCCAGCCAGCGGCCCAGAAACCGCCCGCCTTCCTCGGCCCGACCCACCAGCTCCAGCACTCCGTCGGCGCTCACCGCACCACCTGGCCTTCCCGAAAGATAAATTGCCCGCCGCGCACCGTCGCCACCACTTGGCCTCTCAGCGTGTGCCCAGCGAGCGGCGTGTTTTGTCCCCGCGAGTAAAAGCGGGGCGGGTCTACCTGCCAGCGCGCCTGGGGATCGATCAGGGCAAAATCAGCAGCCGCCCCTGGCACCACGCCGGCATAAGGCTCCCCCACCACCGCGTGCGGCCCCGCCGTGACCAGCCGCATCACCTCCAGCGGCGTGCGCTGCCGCCCGTGATGCAGCACCGTCAGGAGCACCGCTAAGAGCGTCTCGATCCCGCTGATGCCAAACGGCGCCTCCGCGAACGGCCGCGCCTTCTCCAGTGCGCCGTGGGGCGCGTGGTCAGAAGCGGCCACTGTAATCACCCCACGCTCGACCGCTTGGCACAGCGCCTCGCGCATGGTCCCGGGCCGCAGCGGCGGATTTACTTTGGCCATGCCCCCCGGGTGCCAGCTGGCCAGCTCCTCATCCGTGAGCAGCAGGTGGTGGGGCGCCGCCTCTCCGGTCGCCGCCAGGCCGGCCGCGCGCGCCGAGGCCAGCGCTTCCAGTGTGTCGGGCACGGAGCAGTGCGCAAAGTGGATTCGCCCGCCGAACGCGCGCACCAGACCGATATCGCGCCAGGCCAGCACAGACTCGGCGGCTCCCGGCATGCCGGGCAGTCCCAGCCGCGCAGCCACCGGCCCATCGTGGGCGACGCCGCCGCAGCTGAGCTCCGGGTCCTCGAGGTGCTGAATGACGGGGATCGGCCGTCCCTGCCGGGCACTATAGGCCAGAGCCAGCGACATTAAGCGGCTCGAGGCCACCGGGTGGCCATCATCGGACAGGGCCCGCGCCCCGGCGCGCCGCATACCCTCCCAGTCGGCTGGCTCCTGGCCCAGCGACCCCTGCGTGACGGCCCCGATGCCCCACGCCTCCACCAATCCCACCTCGGCCACGCGCGACAGCACCTGGGCCATGGCGGCCTCGCTGTCCGCCACCGGCACGGTGTTGGGCATGAGCCCCACCACCGACACGCCCCCGGCCGCCGCGGCTTGCGAGCCCGACGTGATGTCCTCTTTGTATTCCTGGCCGGGCTCCCGAAAGTGGACGTGCAGGTCCACCACGCGCGGCACCAGCCAGAGCCCCCGGCAATCCCACTCCTCCACCGGGCCCGCCAGCGGGAGGTCGGGAGACGCGAAGCGGCCGTCCGCATCCACCCCCACATTGGCTTCCGTATCACTTCCGCGATAGGGATCCACCACTCGAGCGCCTTTGAGCCGCAGGGCGCTCACAGAAGATCCTCCGGGGACACTAGGTCCACCCCGTCCTCGCCATCCACCTCAATGAGCCGCACCGCGATGCGCTCGGTGCTGGCGGTCGGAACATTTTTGCCCACGTAGTCCGGGCGCACGGGCAGCTCCCGGTGCCCGCGGTCTACCAGCACCGCCAGCTCCACTTGGCGCGGCCGGCCGTGCTCGGCCAGCGCATCCAGCGCCGCCCGCACACTCCGCCCGGTGTACAGCACGTCATCCACCAGCACCACCCGGCGGTCGCGGGTCGCAATCGAGGCGATGGTCGATAAGGGGCCCAGGTGATCTTCCCGCGCGCGGCCGTCGTCGCGCCAGGGGCCGATGTCCAGTCCCGCGGTGGGCACCGCCGGCGCGCCGCCGGCGGCAATGTGGGCCAGCGCCGCAGCCAGCCGCACGGCTAGGGGCTCACCGCGGCGGCGGATGCCCACCAGCACCACGTCGTCCACATCGCGGTGGCGCTCCCACACCTCGTGCGCCACCCGCACCCAGGCGCGCCGCACAGCCTCGGCGTCCATGATTTGCTGCCGCCGCTCTCCCACAAAAAACCCCTTCCCCGCACGCGGCAGGAAGGGTCGGGTGCATCCCGTGTCCTTCCTGGCCTCACCGGACCAGATTAAAGGTGCGAGCATCTGGCCTCAGCATAGCCTGTCCCATCCATTCCGTCAACTAGTAGAGCCATTCCTAACTGGCGTCCGTTTCGGTCGGTGTAGGATCGGCCGACTCCAGGCGCCACCGCCAGCGAAAGGGAACCGGGTCCGTGTTCACCCAGTCGAGATATTGCTGGAGACGGGTTTCGAGTTCCTCCGCAGAATCGACGCGGATGCCCCGGAGGCACTGCTGGGCCAGTTTGGCGAA
>JAJZWV010000075.1 GCA_021846505.1 Bacillota bacterium | reverse complement strand
CGAGTTGGGGTGGAGTGTTCATGGGGGCTAACTTCGCGTTCGAGCCCCCGATTCCTTTGCGAAAGTATTCCGACTATGGCGCCAGCTAAATTACCCGTGTTTCCACATTCTGTGTGCGGAAGACCTGTCTAAAATCCAGCGGCCAGCGTTCCAGGGGCAAAAGGCATCGGCCACCTCCAGAACTATCGTGCTCGAGATGGCATAGCGGCGGGCAGCGAGCGCCGCGCCGACATCAATCAGCCGCACCCACAGGTTGTCGCTTAAGCGCGTCACACGCAGAGCCCGCGGATCGCGCAGCTGCCAGCGCAGCGGCTCATCCACTGGACGGTGGCCCGCCGCCACCCGGCGCGTGAGGTCCTGGTCTGAGAGAAAGCTCCAGAGCACGGTGTAGGCGGACGGCGCCACGGCCTCCAGCCAGTCCACCTGCACCAGCCCGCTCTCCTCGGGGAGGGGGCTCCAGGGGATGCGGTACGCCGCCCCCCCGTCCACGCGGCCGGCGCTGTCGCAGTGAAGCACCCGCAGGCGGGAGGCGTCGCGCCCCGATTCATCGCGGCCCGCAAGGGTGTCCCAGTATCCTGGATAGGCACTCACTTCGCCCACCCGTGTGCGGCGCGCTTCCTCATGCAGGGCGGCCCAGGCCGCGCCGGCCTCCTCGGGCCCCACCAGGGCGAGGCGGCCGCCGTCCGAGGCGGGGCGGGCTGGCCCCTGCCCGCGGGACAGCTCCCACCGCACTTGGGTCGTCGCGGGCCCAAACCCGAATCGGCCATAGATGCCGCCCTCGCTGGCGCTCAGCGCCGCGACGGCCTCGCCGCGGCGGTGGCCGTCGTCCAGCAGAGCGCGCATCATCGCACGCAGCAGACCTTGGCGGCGGTGGGTGGGATGCACGCCCACCCAGGTCACACCCCCCATCGGAAGCGTGCGCGGCCCCGGGACCGTCAGCTCCAGCGACAGCAAGCCCGAGGTGCCAACCAGCTCGCCGCCCACAAAGGCCGCCTGCGTCCGATCCCGGTCCGGCAGGGAGCCCCGCTCGCGCAAAAACCACGCCGCGTCGGGCACGCCGCCGAAGCGGGCCCCGAGCCCCGGCCCGGACCACCAGGCGGCGGGCTCCGGCTCCCAGGTGGGAAGTCCCATTCCATTCGGGGTGGCCCGGAGAAACCGCTCCGCCTCCTCATCCGAGGCCACCGGGCGCACCACTAAATCCGCCACGAAAGCCTCCTGTCTCCATCATGACCCGGCGGCGGGCGCCGTCACCGCCGCCGTGGCTCCATGCGGTCCAGCACCAGTCGATAGCCGCCGGCCCCGCGCGTCAGGCAGCGGCGCACGCGGCTCACGGTGGTGGAGGACGCCTTGGTTTCCGCCTGAATCACTTCATACGTCTGGCCGCGGTTCAACCGCCGCGCAATGTCCAGCCGCAGCACCAGCTCCTCCTGCTCATGCGGCGTGAGCCAATCCTCTAGCAGCTGCCCCAGCTCCTCGGGACTCTGCACGGCCGACAGCGCGGCAAACAGCAAAGCCAAATCGTCAGCCAACCGGGCCACCCCCCGCCTGCTTTTCCCGCCGACTTGCGGCGACCGCGTCCAGCGCCGCCAGCAGCAGGTGCTCCTGGGCGCTCGTGCCCACCGTAATGCGCAGCCGATCCTTCACGCCGAAGCTCCCACCCCAGCGCACCAGGATGCCCCGGGCCATCAGGTCGCGCTGCCACCGCTCGGCGTCGCCGGCGGGGGGCGCCGCCCAGGCGAAGTTGCCCTGGCTCGGATTGACCGCCCAGCCCCGCTCGGCCAGCGCCGCCTCCAGGCGGGCGCGCCCCGCCTGCACCGCTTCCACCACCCACTGGCGGTGTGCTTCATCTTCCACCGCTGCGCGCCCCATCGCCAGCGCCGGGGCGGACACGGCAAACGGCTCGCGCACACGCCCCACCGCATCGATGACGCTCGGGTCGGCCACCAGCGCGCCCACGCGAAGCCCCGCCAAGCCGTACACCTTGGACAGCGTTCTGAGGAGCGCCACGTGCGGATGCCGGGCGGCTAGGCTGACCGTGTCTGGGGGTGCTGCGGCAAAGTCCCGATACGCCTCATCCAGCACCAGAAGCCCCTCGTCTCCCAGCGCGGCCAGCACGGCCTCGATCGCGGCGCGCGGCGCCACATCGCCGGTGGGATTGTTCGGTGTGCACAGAAACACCAGCCGCGGCCGATGGCGGGCAACCCAGCCAGCCAGCGCCCCCCAGTCCACCGACGCGCCGGTGCCGGGCATCGCCGCCACCTCGGCGCCCATCAGCCGCGCGCCGTGCGCGTACAGCGAAAACGTGGGGTGGACCGTCGCCACCCGGTCGCCGGGGCGAAGATACGCTTCCGACAGGCACTTGATGAGGTGCCCGCTGCCCGTGCCCAGCAGCAGCGCCGCTGGCGGCACCCCCCAGCGCTTCTCCAGCACCTCTTTCAGCATCTGGCCGGCCATGTCCGGATAGGTGCTGCCCCCATCCCACGCCCGCCAGGCAGCCACCGCTCGGGGTGACGGGCCCCAGGGGTTTTCGTTGGCCGCCAAGTTTTGCATGGCATCGGCCGCCACGCCGCTGGGCCGCCCCGGCCGGTACGCCGGCAGCGCCCGCACCTCGGGCCGCGGCTCAATCACAGGCGCCCTCCCCACTCTCTCGGGTCCACTCTGGCCAGTATCCCATCCCGTGGGGCTTCCGCCAACAGGTCCCCGCGCCCGCCAAAGCCTGATGCCCCTTGGCTATAATCAAAGCACTCCGCACCGTCCGCTCAGAATCGCGTGAGCAGCGGAGCTTGGCGAAAATCCCGAAGGGAAGTGGCGCGGTGGCGTTTGGGGATGCCTATGCGGACTCGATTCACCGGCTCGAGGAGCAGGCGGCCACCATGGGCCAGGCGGCGTCAGCCATGCTGCGCCAGGCCCTCGCGTCTCTCGAGCGCCGCGACCCGGATTTGGCTCGCCAGGTGCTCGCGGGCGACGACGACATCGACGCCAAAGATGCCACCATGGAGCGCGACGTGCTGGAGCTGATCAGCCTCCTGCCGCCGCGGCAGAGTGACCTGCGCCGACTGGCCTCGCTGCTGCGGGTCGCCCGCGACCTGGAGCGGGTGGCCGACTATGCCTGCGACATCGCGGAAGTGACCCTGGAGCTTTCGCCCCCGGGCGGCGACGCACTGGACCTGTCGCCTATCAGCGCGCTGGGGGGCCAGGTGCTGTCGATGCTGGCCGATGCGCTGGCCGCCCTGGTGGCCAGCGACACCGCGCTGGCGCGGCAGGTCAACCGCGCGGACGACCTGGTGGACGCGGGATACGCGCGCATCCACCAACAGCTGGTGGCGTGGATGGAGCACCACCCGCATCAGGTGCGGGAAGCCAACCAGCTGGTGCTGGTGGCCCGCTATCTGGAGCGGGTGGCCGATCACGCGGTGAACGTGGCCGAGATGACGGTGTTCACGGTGGAGGGCCGCCGCCGGCCTTTTCACCACGGGGGGGATCCGGCCTCGCCGCGGGTGCCCACCAATCCCATGGGAAGAAAGGATGGCGAGTCATGACCACGCTAACCCGGCAGCAAGTTGCCCAGCTCATTGATCACACCCTGCTGGATCCCCGTGCGCGGCCCGACGACGTGCGCGCCCTGGTGGCCGAGGCCGAGGAGCTGGGAGTGTATGCCGTCTGCGTCAACAGCGCCCTGGCGCCGGTGGCCAAAAGGGCGCTGGGAGCGGCCAGCCCGGTAAAGCTGGCCGCGACGGTGGGGTTTCCCCTCGGTGCCATGGAGCCCGCCGCCAAGGCGGCGGAAGCGCGAGTGGCCCGCGAGGTGGGTGCCGATGAGCTCGATGTGGTCATGGCCCAGGGGTGGTTTCGCGCCGGCAACGACCGGTACGTGCTGGAGGACCTCCAGGGGGTCGTGGCGGCCGCCGGAGGCCTCCCCGTCAAAGTGATTCTCGAAACGGGCTGGCTCAGCCAAGCCCAAGCCACGCGCGCCGCGCGGCTGGCGCAGGCCGCGGGGGCGGCGATGGTGAAAACCTCCACGGGCTTCAATGCCCCCGGTGCTTCGCCCGAGGCGGTTGCGTGGCTGGCAGCTGCCGTCGCACCCCACCTGGGCGTGAAGGCATCTGGGGGGATTCGCACGCCCGAGGCGCTGCTGGCCATGCTGGCGGCCGGCGCCACGCGCATTGGCATGAGCACCACCCGCACGGTGCTCGCATCCTGGCCAGCTTAATCGCATGACCACTTGGCTCACGCTGGTGGGCGGGGTGGCCCTGTTTGCCTATGGCTTGTCGCTGACCGCGAGTGGGCTGGCCGCGCTGACGCGCGGGCCGCTGGTGGAGGCGATGCTGGCTCGAACCCGGCGCCGTGCGGCGGCCTCTGCGCTGGGCGTGGGCGCCACGCTGCTGGCCGGATCCTCCAGCGCCATCACGGTGCTGTCGGTGGGGCTGGTGGGCGCCGGCCTGATGGAGCTGCCCCAGGCCCTGGCGGTCATGCTGGGGGCCGCCGTGGGCACTACCCTCACCATTCAGCTGGTGTCCCTGGACATCATTCGCTTTGCTCCCCTCCTCCTGGTGCTGGGGGTGTTTCTCACGCTGTGGGAGCGCCGCCGGCGCATCCATGGATCCGGGTCGCTGGTGCTCGGGTTTGGGCTTTTGTTTTATGCCGTGTCGGTCATGACCGCCACTGCCCAGCGCATCGTGCTCCTGCCGGGCGCCCTGCCGTTTATCGGCCACTGGGCGGCCGTTCCGGCCGTGCCGCTGGCGGCCGCGTTCTTGCTGACCGCCATTGTCCAAAACTCCGCCACCACGATTGCGCTGGCGCTGTCGTTTTCGCTGCACGGGGCTCTCTCGCCGGAGGCGGCGCTTCTGATGGTGCTGGGCGCCAACTTGGGGTCGCCGGCCGCCTCCGTGTATGCGGCGCTGGCCGGCGGCGGCGCCGCCCGGCGAGCCGCGGCCGGCTATGTGCTCATGAAGGCGCTGGCGGTGGGCGCCGCCTTGGTGCTGCTGCACCCCTTGCTCAACTTGCTCGCCGCCATCGACCTCACCCCGGCTCGGCTGGTGGCCAATGCACACACCTTGTTCAACCTGGGTATGGCACTCCTGTTCCTGCCGCTGACGGGGCCCATCGCCAACTTGGCCGCCCGCCTGATTCCGCCACCGCCGTCCGCCCCCAAAGCGTCCGCCCCGGTGCTGGACCCGACTCGCCTTCAGCGGCCCGGCGAGGCCCTAGCCGCCAGCGCCGGCGAAGTGGCTCGCATGGCCGAGGAGGCGGCCCGGATGGTCCGCGCGCTGCCGGCGCTGCTGTCCACGCTGGGCGCGCCGCCGCGAGAATTTTTGGACCAAGAAGAAACCGTGGACCTGCTGCATCAGGCCGTGCACAGCTATCTGTCCCGCCTTTCAGACGCACGCCTGTCCGAGGCCGAGCGCGACCGCAAGCTGCGAATTTTGGCCGTGGCCAATCAGCTGGAGCACGTGGGCGACACCGTGGAAAAGCTGGCCAGCACGGCCGAGAAGCTGGGGCGCCGCGGCTACGTGTGGCCGCCCGCTCTGCGGCGGGCAGTGGACGCCTACGTGGCGCACGGCGTCGCCTGGTTTGATCAAGCCGCCCTGGCTGTGGCCGCCACCACGGACGAGGCCGCACGGCGGGTCGTGTTTCACTATCCCGAGCTGGCCCACGAGGAGGCGGCGCTGCGGCGCCAAGCCTTCCAGGTGACGGGAGACGTCCCCGGCCGCAGCACCTTGCTGGAGCTGCTGGATGACCTCGCCGTACTGTCCCAGCGCACCGCGGCCCTTGGGCGGGCCCTGCTGGGATTCCAATAGGCGACCGCTCGAAACACCTGCGCGCGATCCAGCTCACCCAGTAGGCAAGCTCCCGTGCACCCGACGACCCCTTAGGCACTGAACGCTTATCGCCAATCCCTGCAGGCGTGCGCTGCCCGCTGGCTGGTCACCAGCCGCTGGCGACGGGGTCATCCAGGCACCGCTGGCATGACGGCGGCACGCGCGACCGCGCCGCCCGACCGGGCCCACCGCAACGGGGATGGGCCCTGGGTCCCAGTGTGCGATGGGGACGGTTTCCCGAGGCGCCGCTCAAGGACTGCCTCCCGTTCGCGGCCTGGCAGGACCATCTCTGGGCGGACTTGGGCCGCGGGAGCCCGTGAGGGGTGGACCGCCTATGGGCTCGCGCTCGCGGGCCCAACCCCGGACCGGGCGGAGCGGCCGGCGGCCCACGGCGATGGCGACACGGCAGCAGGCCTCTGCATTCTGGCGTTGGCTGCGGGGGGTGCCTCGCTAACCGGCCCCGTACCGGCCGCCGATCGCTGCTGCTGGGTGGGTCCTGGTTGCCGCCGGCGGATCAGCACCCTACGGTGAGCCTGTGCATGCCCTCCCCCGTGGCCAGCCCGTCCACCAGCGCGGCGGCCCGCGGCGCCTGCACACCTCGTGAGCCGCCGCGCTTGGGCACGCGCCGTCCTTGCCGGAGCGCGGCCGGGCTCCCTGCGCCCGGCCGCGCTCAAGCCGACGCCGGCGGTGTCGGAGGGTCCGGCAGCGCACTCCGTGTCGAGACCCGACGCGGGGTGGACCGCTCGCGGCCACCGCCCGCGTGCGCGCCGCGCCCCCTTGCACCCGCTGAGGATCTTCCGAAATGCTGGCGAAAGGCTTCCCGAATTCGCACAACGGATGCTAAACTCGGATGTGGGACCCTCGAAAAGGATCAGCCGCCGTTCCTGTGCCGTGGTTCTGTACTCCCCGTGCTCTCGAGGAAGGGGCAAAACCTAGTGTACCGCGGCAGCCAGCGGCTTTTCGAGGATGTGTTCGCGCGGCGATCCCTCGGGGAAGAGCTCCACCCGCTTGACAGCGAGCGGGCCGCCCAACCTTTTGGCCCACTGCACTTCGATGTCGGCGGGTGCGGCACCGGTTCACCGCCCGTCGTCTCCCGCTGCCTCCGTGCCCACAGACACCAAGTCGCACCCAGCTCCCTTCCAGATCGCTCGGGCCCCCGGGATGCCGTGATTCGTCGAGAGCCATCGATGGAGGTGGCCGCGATGCACGTCGCCACGCACGGGGGAGTTGGTCATGGCCATGCCGAACTGTGGCAGTAGGTGGCGGTCCCTTTCGATAGGCGGCCGCACGTTGTGGCGCTGGCTCCAGCGGCGTAGGGGGTCTGACCGACACCGCCCCGGTCCGGGACGCCGGAGGCACGGCGGATGGGTTTCTGTTGCCACGAGCGTCGGCGTCGTGATTGCGGCTTTCCTGTTTGTGGCTGAACTAGGATCGACGGCCCTCGCCAGAGGTCCCTTGGGTCAGCCAACCACCTTGTCCATCTCGTTATCGCTTCCGTCACAGCTGCAAGCAGGAGTTCCGGTTCAGCAGCGCATTCTGGCAACCGGGCAGGGAATCTTAGGATGTTACCGCTGGAGTGCCACAGGACTGCCACCCGGCCTGCGGCTAGCAGAAGCCGTGACGTGCGTGCCCCAGGGCCGCATTTCGTCGGCACTCATCAACGGGGTCAGGGGAACGCCGGTCACCAAGGGCCCCGCTGTGGTCAGGACGGTTACCATCACGGTGGAAGCGATCGGGCTGTCGGTGCGTTCACGAACCGCCCCGCATCCCGCCGGATCCGCTTCGGCGACGCTAATCGTCTTGCCGCCAGCTTGGGCCGCGTCAGGATCCCCTCTCCAGTATCAGGGCAGCTCTCTCAGTGCGGTGGCGTGTACGGCCGGACCATCGTGCTGGGTGGTGGGAACCTCGAACAACCCGCTGCCCCCAGGGGCACGAGCGCAAGCCGTGCCTGCCACAGGCGAGCCCCCGGTGTCGCGGCCCGGCACGTCTCCCTCTCACCCGACGCTCATTGAGCCGGGCACCTTCGTGGCGGCTCTGGAAAGCATCAACCCTCTCCGGATGAACGTGGTGCGCGAGGCCATTCCCCTGTCGGTCACCGCGATCGCTTGTCCCACGGCCACCTCCTGTGTTCTTGTCGGGAGTCAGACGCTTGGGCATCAGCGTGTGGTGCCTGCGGTGCTCTATATGACGGGCGCTGGCGCCGTTTGGCGCTTGTCGACCGTGCCGCCGCGCTTCGTGGGAAGTTTTTCCGCGGTTGACTGTCCCACCGCGGCAGACTGCCTAGCCGTCGGCTCCCTGACCTCGGGTTCGGGCATCATCGACCGCATCGCCCTGTTGGGGCCGAAAGCACAGGTAGCTCCGCTGCGACAGCTTGGCGAAAGCTTCTCTTCGATCTCCTGTGCGAATGCGACCAGCTGCCTGGCGGTCGGACGATCCCGGGGAGTATTGGCCACCAAGGGTGAAATCCAGTCCGGCACCGATGCTCTCATCGAGGCCACACACGATGGGGGCAGCCAGTGGCATGTGGCTCAAGTCGTCGGGCGCGATGGATTGGGCGGGAAGGGGCCCGGATACGAACAGCCGTGGCTTCCCACGGTGGACGGGCCGCTGATGTTTGGAGGCCTGGTCGGGGTGGGCTGCGCCCCCAGCAGCACCACCAACTCGTGTGATGTGACCTGGCCCTGGTGGACATCGGCGGCGAGCACATCGGATGGCCTGCATTGGTACCCAAATGTCCTTACGGTCGGCGCGGCAGGGGGGCCGGGGGCCAGCGTGTCGTGTCCTGCGCTCAGTCGGTGCTTCTCCGTGACGACCAAGCAGTTTTTGGCCGCCAATGGTGACGTGGAAACGGTTGCGCAAATCCTCGAAACGATCCCCGCATCACCCGCATGGAAGTGGGGCATCGCGGGCCAGGGGCCTGCCAGCGCATATAGACCCACCCTCGTTGGGATCTCTTGTCCGACCCTCTCGACCTGCGTCGCCGTCGGCTTTTGGTATCCCGCCCACACTTCCACCGGCTCCAGCCCCGTCTATCCGCTCGTGATGGCGCCGCAGCTGGCCATGCACCCGTTCTTCAAGCCGCATCCTCCGCTTTGGGCGCAGGTCTTGACCTGGCAAACCCTTGGCGTGGTCCTGGGTGCGGTATCCCTCGTGACGGGTGTTGGTGAGCTTGCGGATGTGGCTGATTTCGGGGTGGCGACCGAGAATCTTCCGACGTACGTTCTCGATTTGTACTCATACGTCAAGCTTCCCTACAACTTTATTGTCGAGCGCGCCGGGATCGGGGTGTTGGACGTGCTGTCGTTCTTGAGTGGAGCGCTGGGCACCGGCATTGGCGCGGTCACCCTGTCGGCGCACGACCCGATAGGCTGGCTCGCGCTTGGCTTCGGTGTGGTCGGGCTTTCGAGCTGGTCTGCCGGGTTATCGTCGCTGGTTGGCGGAGGGACTGATCCTGCCGGCGGCACGTCCTCGACGCAGGCTTCCACTCTCCCACCGCAGCTTGAGGCGGGGCCAACGCCATCGAGAGCGGGTGAAGAATAAATGAGCGAGGCGCCGTCCCGTGAACCGCTCCATGAGGTCGTGATCCGGGCTTTCGAAGAGTCCGGCGCCTTGGAGCGGGTGCTTGCGCGGCTCCCCGGGTTTCAAGTTCCGCTTTTGTTTCAGTTCCGAAGCGTGGGCGCACAGATTCTGGTGAGGTGGGGCGTGGGCGCGTGTGCCCACATCCTTATCAGCACCCGCTGGCGACAAGCGGCGTTTCTGCTCGCGCTAATCGCGGCCGGAGGGTTGGCAACCGGCAAGTTTCCCCTTCAGCTCGTGGGGGTAGCTTTGGACATGGTGGCGCTCGGATGCGTGCTGCAAGCGGCACGTCGTCGGAACACGTCTGGTATTCCCGTCGCTCGCCGATCCAAAGTTGGTAGCGGCCGCGCCCCCATTTTACCTGATCAGTCGACCCATGCTCGCGGTGGCGGCGGGCCCATCGCGTGAGGATGCTTGCTGCCGCTTCCAGGGTCCCCGTTCACTCCGGAGGTCCGTGGGGAGCGCCTCGCGCAGGGCGCGGGGACCAAGCACTTCCCGTGCCGATGCGCGAACACGACCGCGCGGGCGTGCCTCGCCTCCCACCCCTTCGTGAGGAGTGGGGCACTCCCGCCCCGCCCGCGCACACAAGCCATCCGCCATGCCTCCTTGGCGACACGGCGTGTCCGATCCGGTCCGTCATCGCCGGGCGCAGAGGATCAACCGGGCCCGCCCAGGTTCCCGTCCGTTGATTTCCCCTAGACGGCAGTACTGTCATAAAGCAACACGTGCGCGCCTTGCTTCTTAAGCTCCGCAGATCAGCTCGGAACTTGCTGCGCGCGGGGTGCGGCCCACAGCCGAATGGCTGACTACTTCGTTGGTGCGGCAGCCTGCTTCAACGTTCGGTCTCCGCTGTTGCTCGCTTTGGGTAGCCTAGAGAATCATGGGGTCGGGACCAACCGGATGACGCTGGGCCCTACGGCCATCACCGACTTTGCCGCCATATGGAACGACAACCATTGCACCAAGGGCACCGCTCCGGCTGCCAGCGGGGTCGAAGCCGTGGACCGCCTCAACACCGCGGGCGCCGCGTACTGGTATACCCGCACCATGCCACCATCCTGAACATCCTGGGGGAGTCCTACCGGCTGAAGGACAAATAGCCAGCCAGGCCCTGGGCGAGCGCGCCCCCGGACGCCTGACTCGATGTGACACTCGGTATCAGGAGGGAGGCATGACGGATGGCTGTTGCTCGCGGGCGCGGCGGGGGTGCCCCACTCCTCACGACGGGGTAGGAGGCGGGGCACGCCCGCCCGGTCGTGTTCGCGCATCGGCACGGGAAGTGCTTGGTCCCCGCGCCCTGCGCGAGGCGCCCGTGAGTCGCGCCTCGTCGGCGGGAACGGCCCACGATCTCCGGACCGAGGCCCTCACCACCGCCCTCTCGAGTGAACGGGGGTCCTTGGAAGCGACGGCGAACACCCTATCGCAGTGGGCCGCGCGCACGGTGCGTCCGGCGCCGTAACCGGTCTTATCTGCTGTTGATTTGGGGAAATGTGGTCTGGCGATCTGGGGAATGAATACGGCTGCACCCTCGCGCAAGAGTGGCGGACCGCCCATGAAGCGGCGGTCCGTCTGGAGCACTCGGTCGCTTATGGCTGGTCCGTCACAAATGAGTAGTACGTACCGTTCACCACGATCCAGTCGCGGATGGTCTCGTGGGGCGTCCGCCCCCAGGAGGTTCCTCCGGTCGTGCCCGTTGCCAGGGCCACGTACAGGTAGTCGGTGGATGTCGTGTTGCCATCGTTGGTCAGCACGCCCGCGGCGTTGCTGTACCAGATCGAAACGCTCCTGATCGAGGGATTCGCAAACTCGAACCCGACGTAAGCGCTGCCCCTCGCGCCTGATGGAGGCGCTTCGTTGGTGAGGTCCAGATACGTGGTGGAGGCGGTGTACGGGTTGTAAAACAACGCCACGGTTTGGTCGCCACTCGAGGTGCTGGACGAGCTCACGGTCTGTCCGGATTCGATAGCGAACGGTGACAGGACGATGGCGCTCCCAGTGGACAATTCGGCGAAGTCGCTCACGGCACCCGCATAATCCACCGCGGTGCTATACCCGCTGAGCATCGCAGACGCCAGATCGCCAGGCTGGTTCAGGGATTTGCTCTCCCCCGCAGCCGTCACGTAACTCGTGGGCAACCCGGGCAGGTAAGTCGATCCGCTGGTGGCGGCGGACACGGGCACTGTGGCAAAGTCGTTGCCGCTCTGCACCGAGTCGACCGCGCTCGCTGCGGTTGCCACGGTGAAGTTGTTGAACGGGACCACCGTTGCGTCGGCGGACCCTGACGCAATGGCCACCGTCAGGGCCACGGTGTCGGGCCCACTCACCACCGCGGCGCTCGCAGTCAGCGTCGCATCGGACACCATGTTGTCCACCACGGTGAAGGCGCTCGGCGCGGCCACCGTGCCAGACGCCAGGGCGGCCCCATACGTGTCGTAGTTCACGTCGAGGACCATCGAGCCGTTGGTGCTGGACGTTGCCCGGATGAAGTTCACCACCGTGGCTCCGGTCGCCATCGCCTCCGTGGACAGGTCTTGCCCCAGCGTCGGCGACGACACCGCCGCCGTGGTGCTGCTCACCAGCCACACATTAGCAGATGACTGGCCCGGCTGGATGTCGACCGTCATCGACGACGAGCTGACGCCACCGCGGGAGGCCTGCCAGGACTCGCCGCTCGGCAGTGTCGGCAGTTGAACCGCGAGCGGCGCGGTGCCCGTCACGTCGACCGGGTCCCCCGCCGCATCGACGTTGACGACTTGGAGCGCCACCGGCGTGTTCGCGGGCAGGGGGATCTCGTTGACGCTGCTCACGTGCTGCCCCTGGTACTCAATCCACGGCGTCGTGATGGCCGGGCCTGGCACCACCGAGGCCGTAGACG